>JABWAJ010000431.1 GCA_013361075.1 Saprospiraceae bacterium
GTACAATTGGTCAAAATAATCGGAAGCGTACAATTCTTCGCCTTCCCATTCAAAACCCAGCCAGCGGATGTCGTTTTTGATGTTGTCAACAAAGTCCGTTTTTTCTGTACTTGGGTTGGTATCGTCCATGCGGAGGTTGGTTTTGCCCCCGTATTTTTGTGCCAGCTCAAAGTTTACCGTAATGGCTTTGGCGTGTCCGATGTGCAGATAGCCATTGGGTTCAGGAGGAAAGCGCGTGTGTACCCGCCCCGCATGTTTGCCATTGCGGATGTCTTCTTCAATGATTTCTTCGATGAAATTCAGTGATGGTTTCGTCTCACTCATATGCTGGAAAGTTTGAATTTTTTAACAATGCTGATTAGTGTATGTCCATTTAGTCCCGTGTCTGGTCTTTAGAGTTCGGGAGCAAGGCATGTTTTGTCCCAAAAACGGGAGTTTATTCGCATAAATGACCGGTTTTGGGGCAAAACAAAACGCAGCTATCGGACTATAAAGACGGACACTAATTACATCCGGTCCGGCATTTCAATGCCCAGTAAATCCATGCCTTTGCGCAGCACATTGCCGGTGGCCATGCTGAGCATGAGGCGGAAATCGCGTGCTGCTTCATTAGCTGCTCCGAGGATGGAATGATCGTGATAAAATCGGTGGAACAACTTGGCTAAATTGTAACAGTACGCAGCAATATGGGAAGGATCGTATTCCTTGCCTGCGGTTTCAATAACTTCCGGAAACGCGTACAATTGTGCCAGCAATTCTTTTTCAGCCGGTTCAGTTTGGGCGTATTCTGCAGCAGCAGCAAGGCTTCCCAATTGTTCTGCTTTGCGAATGACAGAGCGAATCCGGACATAAGCATTCTGGATATACGGCCCTGTTTGTCCTTGTAAATCAACAGATTCTTTCGGATCGAAGGTCATTCTTTTTTTAGGATGCACCTTAATGATGTGGAATTTAAGCGCTGCCAAACCGATTTTTTGCATGATGGCATTTTGTTCGGCAACTGACAAATCCGCTAAAGTATCGCGTTCAGAAGAATCGTTGCGCGCTTCCTGAATGACTTCCGCAATCAGATCGTCGGCGTCCACCACGGTGCCTTCCCGCGATTTCATTTTGCCGGAAGGCAGATCAACCATGCCGTAAGAAAGGTGGTGCAATCCTTCTGAATAAGGCTCTTTCAACCGTTTCATGATCTCAAACAAGACCTGAAAATGGTAGTTTTGTTCGTCGGCCACCACATAAATCATGCGTTTGACCCCAAAGTCGCGGTAGCGCAACTGTGCCGTGCCGATGTCCTGGGTGATGTAAACGGAGGTGCCGTCGCTGCGCAGAACCACTTTATGATCCAGGCCTGCGTCTTCGAGGTCAATCCACACCGAGCCGTCCGGTTTCTTATAAAAAACACCATGCTGTAGGCCTTCCTCTACGGTGTCTTTGCCCAACAGGTAAGTATCGGACTCAAAATAGAGTTTATCAAAAACGACGCCCAGCTTGTTGTAGGTATCATTGAAACCCGCATAAACCCAGCTGTTCATCTGACGCCAAAGCTCCAGCGTTGCCGGATCGCCGGCTTCCCAGCGCAGCAGCATGGCTTTTGCTTCTTTGCCCAGGGCGCTGTATTCGTTGAAATAGGTGTTTTTATAAACCTCTTTGAAAAAATAAGCCTCGGGCGTAAAGTCAGCTTCCTCTACAGGCAGCCCTTTTTCCAGCAATTTTTTCTTTTCGTCCTCGGCCCATTTGGCAGCTTTCGACAGGTTTTTGGCATCCAGCAACCAGGGGGCCAGTATTTGCTTCGCCGGCTCTGTTTGCTGCCATGCTTTGTATTCTTCCTTAAAGCGTTTTTCAAACAGGACATAAAAGCGTCCGACAAAATGGTCACTTTTGATGCCGCTACTTTCCGGGGTAGCGCCTTCTCCAAATTTCTGCCAGGCCAGCATGCTTTTGCAAATGGCAATTCCCCGGTCGTTGACGATCTGAACCCGCGTGACTTCAAAGCCGCTCGCTTCGAGGATTTTATAGGTTGACCATCCCAGCAGGATGTTGCGGATATGGCCCAGATGCAATGGTTTGTTGGTATTGGGAGATGAAAATTCCACCATGGCTTTTTCGCCGCTCAGTGGTTTGCATCCGTAATCTTCGTTTTCGTAAATAGCCTGCAGGAAATCAATCCAGAAGCGGTCGCTGATCACCAGGTTCAAAAAACCTTTCACCACATTGTAATCAGTAATATGGGGCACGCGTGCTACCAGAAAATTGCCGAGTTCAATCCCGATGTCTTCCGGTTTTTTTCCGCTGAGTTTTGTAAACGGAAAGGTCACCACAGTATAGTCGCCCTGAAAATCTTTGCGCGTTGCTGTGATTTGCACGGAATCGGAAGCAATCATGGCCCCGTACAGCTCCTGCACGGCTTCAATAACACTTTGTTGTATAATGCTGGTAATGTTCATACTACGAATTAACATTGGTGATTTGACCCTTTACTCCGGCATACACACGCGGTACAACGGGCATTAATCAGCTCGTTAAGGCCGGCAAATTTAGGGAATTGGCGCTTTGAAAGGGTGACTATTTAAAGAAACTGAAAATTGTTGTGCCATAGTTCCGCTCCTGAAAAAAATGTGGATGATTTTTGAAACTGTGATTAGGGTTGTGTTCCATGACGAAAAGCCCGTTTTCTGCCAGAATTTGGTTTTCAAAAATTACATCCGGAATGCTGTCGAGTGTCGGCAAACCATAAGGCGGACCGGCAAAGATATAGTCGTATCGGGTTGTGGCATGCTTTATGAACTGAAAAACATCTGCGCGCACGATCTTCAACAGGTCCTCAATTTTCAGGGTTTCCGCCGTTTTTTTTACAAAAGCGGCACAGGCCGGAAATTTATCTACGTAGGTGACATCGGTGCAACCCCTTGAAATGAATTCATACCCGTGGCTTCCTGTTCCGCCAAACAGGTCGAGCACCTTCACTTCATCAAAATTCAGCATATTGGTTAAAATATTGAACAACCCTTCCTTGGCGTAGTCGGTTGTGGGGCGGGTTGGCCAGTTGTCAGCAGGCGGATTGAACCGGCGACCTTTAAATTTTCCTCCGATAATGCGCATGGGCGGCGTTCATTTTTAAAGTTATAGGATCAAACGGCATGAAGTGCGAGGAAATAAAGATCCGTGTACAGATGCTGAGGAATTGCACTTAGCTTAGGCCCGGGCACCAAAGCTGAAGGGCGGGAGACAAACGATAATTTGCGAAAGTACCGATAAAGCAATCGGTAAATTTCTGAGTCTTCGATCAACCGGCCAGACAGCAAAACCGGGGTAGTTTCCTGATCCAGATCGCATTCATCTACAACCGCCAGCAGATAATACAAAAAGTCCTTGGCGGTTTGAAACGTGTAAACATTGGTAAAGTAAAGCTGGTTTCCGTCCATTACAGACAACCGCAACTCCCGGAAACCGACATGCACAAACAAACATCGGGTACCTGGTTGCCCGCTGAGCAAAGCCCTTGCACCGGCCAGATAAGCCGTACCTGCATGAAGCGCCTCACTGCCGGGGAATTGTGTCCTGCTCCAGGAAAGGGCTTCTCCCGGTACTCCATATACGTGAAAGGCATTGAAATGGGGCAATTGGTCGGCCCCGTATTCCCATTTTCCTTCCTGGGCTGAAAGGTATTGCAGATAGGTTGCCTTGTGTGCAGCCTGGTATAGCCGCCCGGGCACAATGGCCGAGAAAGAGGTGGTCCATCCAATGCGGATACGGGCATAAGGTTGGTGAAAATGGGGAACTTCCCGGCAGATTTTTTTCACAAAATCCTCCCAATAAGCATTTTGCCCTTGCTTTGCTGAGATTGCCGCACGGGATTCCAGCTCGTATTCATGAAGGACAAGCACCTGGTGATCGGCAGTACTGACTAAATAAGTCAACCTGTCCATTCCGATAAGGATGGACAGGTTGTTGCCGGCAGCCGCCGATTTGCTCAGGTAAGTATCTTCAATAATATCGACGCTTAGTTTTCCCAATTCCCGGCAAGGTTTTGAGCGCTCATATTACCGAACTTGAGCGGTTTTTCCGGATCGTAGTTTTTGTCATAACGCGCGTATTTTTTATCGGCATAGGTGCCCATAAAAACTTTGCGCTTGACACCTACCTCACAGACTTCAACTTTGGCTTTCTGGTAAGTAATGGTATCTGCCTGAATCTCAAATGTAGCGCCGCCACCAAAAGGTACGTACTTCAGTGAATCCAGGTTGATGCCTAATGCTTTTACCGAGTCAACTGCCGGTGAGTAATAAGTTTCGTAGGTAATCTGCCCCGTAAAATTGGGATCATCCGGGTCGCCAATTACTTTGACGATTTTGAAACTGTCTGTTTTCAGGACCATGGCGAGTTTGTCGAAATCCCCCGCAAATTCTCCCTTAATGCTTCGGAAAAGCTCCTGTGCTGTACGCACTTCCGAAAGTTTTGCAACAACGATTTCTTCCCGCTTATTCTTTTCGTTGACGAATTGAATGGGCTCCCGGATGCCACTGATAAGCACCCAGACAAAAACTGCTGCTAGAGCAAGTAGAACGAGATTGATGGCAAGTCTCATTTTCGATTTTGTTTTGACGCAATAATACAGCTTTTTGATAAAATGCCGCGATGTGAACTTAAAACCTTTCTTAAGATGCTGAATTTTATAGTTCTGGCGGTTGCCAAAAATAATAAAATTGAACAAAGTTTTAAAAAGAGTATCCGGTTTGCGATCCAAGGGCAGTAATTTCGCGTTTTGAATCTCATTTATTCAACTGTAACAATGATCATACTCGGCATTGAATCTTCCTGTGATGACACCGCAGCAGCCATCGTTTCTGACGGCAGGGTGTTGAGCAACTGCATTGCAGGGCAGGAAATTCATCGTTTATACGGCGGTGTCGTGCCGGAAGTTGCCTCCCGCGCACACCAGGTACACATTGTTCCGGTAGTGAATGAGGCGTTGAAACAAGCAGGAGTTTTGCGCAGCCAGATCGGTGCAGTGGCCTTCACGCGGGGGCCCGGGTTGATCGGCTCCCTTATCGTTGGGGTGTCTTTTGCCAAAGGATTGGCGCTGAGTCTTGATGTTCCTCTCATTGAAGTGCATC
>JABWAJ010000432.1 GCA_013361075.1 Saprospiraceae bacterium
CGGCGGCCCCGAGTGGGCATGGCGCAACAGCGGGGTTATGCTGCATGGCCAGTCGCCCCAAAGCATGGGTAAAGACCAGGACTTTCCGATCAGTCTTGAAGCCCAGTTTCTTGGCGGAAGGCCCTCAGGAGAGCGCCCCACAGGCAATTTGTGTACCCCGGGAACGCACGTAGAAATGAACGGAAAATTAGTAACCGATCATTGCATCAACGCCGATTCCAAAACCTTTCCCGGCGACCAATGGGTCACGTTTGAGGCAGTAGTACTTGGCGATTCTTTGCTGGAACACTACATCAACGGCGATAAAGTCATGACTTACAGCCGGCCGGTAGTAGGTGGCGGAGTTGTAGATGCCTTTGACCCGTCGGTTAAAAAAGACGGAACCCCTGTTACCGGAGGCTACTTGTCGCTGCAAGGGGAAAGCCATCCCATCGAATTCAAAAAAGTGGAATTGCTCAACCTTGAAGGGTGCATGGATCCCAAAGCAAAAAATTATAAATCCTGGTTTGTAAAACCGGACAATAGCCAATGTCGTTATTAAAAGCATAAGCCATAACCGTCGCATTATGCTAAAAGCCTTGCAAAAACGGATTATTTTCCAGCCGACCCGGTTACCGGAAAACTATGTTTTCCAATTTGACCTGCGGTTTGAAGAGTTTTTCCTGACAGACCCTGTATCGGGGCTGCGCATCAATGCTTTGTTTTTTCCGGCAGAGTGGGGGAGTGGCCGTCAGCTCGTCTTGTATTTCCACGGGAATGCCGGTAATTTGCAGCGCTGGGGTAAGCTTGCTGCGGATTTTATCCGACATGGGTACGACTTCTTTGTGATTGACTACCCCGGGTACGGGAAAAGCCCCGGAAAACCAACAGAAGAAGGGTGTTATCACAGCGCACAAATGGCCTATAGCTGGGCTTTGGAGCGATATGCATCCGAGTGGATCATCATTTACGGGCGTTCGCTGGGCTCGGCAATGGCCTCCTGGCTGGCTGCGCACCGACCGGCCCGGCAACTGATTCTGGAAACGCCGTTCCCAAGCATGGCCAAACTGATTGCCTACAAAGCTCCCCGATTTATTGCAGACTTGGGTACGCCGGTTCATTTTCCGGTAGAGCATTTTTTGCAGCGCGTACCCTATCCAAAATCAGTTTTTCAGGGTACCCACGATTGGATTGTACCTTACAAAGCAGCACTTGAACTGAAACCCTGGGTTGGTGATGATCGTTTTTTTGTCATTGAGGGTGGCGGTCACAAAAACCTGAATCAGTTTGATTATTATCATGAAAAATTAGTGCATGTTTTGGAAAAATAATTTGTTCAACTGTTTCAACCAACTGCATGCGCCTGCTTCAATTTTACTTTCCCTTTTTTTTCAGGTATCTGAAATTTTACTTTCGGGCGCATACCAAATATGATGTGCATTCGCCGTTTGTCGCTGATTTTTTGGAGCATACCTTTGGTGACGACCGGTGGTTTTATGTCTTTTCAACAGCGGAAACCCTCCGGAAAAGACTGCTGCAGGATAGAACGGAGCTGACGATCACCGACCTTGGCGCAGGATCAGCCGTATTTGATTCCAATCACCGCCGCCTGTGCGATCTGGTACGACACACTGCCGTTTCCCCGGAGCTGGGGCGGTTGTTGTTCCGTATTGCAGACTGGCATAAACCGGCAACATTGCTGGAATTAGGGGCCTCTGTCGGTATTTCGGCTATTTATCAGGCGTCTGCAGCCCTGGATGGTAAAATGATTGCCATTGAAGGCGACCCCGTGTTGGCTCAATTGGCCCGGCAACACCTCAAAGAAGCCGGCTTAAAACAGGTAGCCGTGCTGGAAGGTGATTTTCAAAGTACCTTGCCGGGGGCGTTGCTGCAATTAGGCAAATTAGATTACCTGTACGTAGACGGGGATCACCGCGCCGACCATACCATTGCTTATTTTCATCAATGTGCCGACCATGCCCACAGTGGCAGTCTTTTTGTTTTTGGAGACATCCACTGGTCGGCTGACATGGAGCGAGCCTGGGATACCATTCGCAGGGATTCCCGTGTGACCATTTCAATAGACCTTTACCATCTTGGTTTGCTTTTTTTTAGAAAGGAAAACAAAGAACCACAGCACTTTACGTTGATTCAGGTTGGGCGTAAGCCATGGAGGATGGGTTTTTTTTAGTTCGCGCAGGTTAAGTACATTCGTTCCGGATCAAAATCAGGGGCAATATCCTGTATCCAGGCTCACAGGGCGTTTAGCAACCAATTTGTTGGGATACTTCATACCCCTGCCAACTGCCAACTACAAAACTGCCAACTGAATATTACCTTCCTTCTGACGTTTGTCGTTGGAAACCGATATTTTTTTTGTTAAACACAAAGCCGCTTTTATCTAATTTAAACGAAGAAACATCTTCCAGCGACAATTCATGCAGGGGCACCAATGCCCTTTCTTCCGGGCTAAGGCTGGCGATGCGCAGGTGGTGCTGTTTAACGGCCTCCTGGACGATGCTGCGCACGGTGCGCGCGTTGCCAAAGTATTTATCGCGGTAATCGTAGATGAACGACAAGTATTTATTGAGGTGTTCTGCGGCTTCCGTAGTCAGGGTAAGTTTTTCATCATTCAGCATCATGATGGCAATCTGCTGTAAATCTTCCGGCAGATAGTCATCGAAACGGAGTATTTTATCGAAGCGCGAACTCAGGCCCGGGTTGGCCTTGAGAAAAGCTTCCATATTGTCGGTATAGCCAGCCACGAACACAAAAAAGCGCCCCCTGTTGTCTTCCATGCGCTTCAGCAGCGTTTGGATGGCTTCGTCGCCAAAGTCGCCATGCGCGCTGCCTGTGTGGTTTGTCAACCCATAAGCTTCGTCAATGAACAAAACACCGCCCATGGATTCCTCAATTTTTTCTGCTGTTTTTATAGCTGTTTGGCCAACATAACCAGCTACCAATCCCTGGCGGTCAGTTTCTACCATATGGCCGCGTTCCAGAATGCCCAGGGCTTTGTACATTTTGGTAAGGATGCGTGCTACGGTTGTTTTTCCGGTGCCGGGATTGCCAATGAACACCGTATGCAGGAAAAAGCTGTTCAGCACATCGCGGTTTGTTTCCCGGTAATAGCGTGCCAAACGCACCATTTCACTAATTTGCTCTTTCACTTTGGCCATGCCAATGAGTTTGTTCAACTCATCAAGGGACTCTTGCAGCAACGGAAGGTCGATTGGTATATGCGGAAGCACATTTCCGGGTTTGAGTTCAATCTGATCCACGTCCTCCCACTGAATCAGGGAAAGCATGTCCCGATCCAGCGCCCTTGGATTGTCGAGCGCCATGATGCGAAGCCCCAGGTTGAGCTTGGCCTTGTCAATCAGGTCAAAAACAAATCGGGCATTGCCGAAAGTACGGTCGCGTTTGCGGTAATGCGCCACAATGATTTCGTCAATGCGGGCTTTGGCTTCCGGCGTAAATTGCACGCCTTTTTCCCTGCATGCAAATTCAGCAATTGCGGAAAGCTCCTGAGGGAGGTAATCCTGAAATTCAAAATACAGTTTGAAACGCGATTTCAGGCCGGGGTTAGAATCCAGGAAATACTTCATTTCTTTTGGATAACCGGCTACGATGACGGCCAGGTCGCCAGGCCCGTTCGACATCTCTTTGACAAGAATTTCAATTACTTCCCGGCCAAAGTCTTTCGTGTCATCGTTGGAACGCGCCAGAGCATAAGCTTCGTCAATAAACAAGACGCCACCCCGTGCTTTTTCGATGGCTTCCTTCACTTTGGGGGCTGTTTGCCCGATGTATTCGCCGACGAGGTCAGTGCGGTCTACTTCATGGACATGGCCTTTGGAGAGCAATCCCATTTTTTTATACAACATGCCCATCATCCCAGCAACGGTAGTTTTGCCGGTGCCCGGGTTGCCAATGAACACGGAATGGACGTTGATTTCTGTTTTTTCTTCGAAGCCTTTCTCCTTGCGCAACTGCAAAAACTGGATGTAGCGGGCGTGGTTGGCCACCTGGTTTTTTACGGCATTCAGGCCGATCAGCAGATCCATGCGTTCTACAAGGTCATCAAAACTCAGGCTTGCCTCTTCAGAAGGAGACAGCAGGGCGGGGGAATCCTGATAAGGCAAAATTGCTCCGGCAAACCCTTCTTCAAAAACTTCGCCAACCTCAAACGGAGCTACGGCGAGCAGGCGATCCATGAAAATAATTTCAGCCGTATAGCGGTCTTTGCGCCACGAGCCTTTTACATTTGAGCCCCAGCCTGCAGTAAACACAATGGTTTCATCATGTTTTTCCACCTTGTGCAAGCGGATAACCTGCCCTTTCAGTTCGCGGGCATCGTTGTAAAATTTAACGAATAACTCGCATTGCCAGGATTTGTGGAAGAGGAGGTTTCTCAAGGCAATTTCGACATAAATGTATCGGGTTTCCTCGCTGCTGAACCGGCGCATATAGAGGCGTTCTTCTTCAGTGACATCGTCGTAGGGACCTTCGTATAATTTGATGGACTGGATGTCGAGATATGGGTTTTCGCCAGGTAAAATGTTTTTGCCGCCATCTTCCACATAAAAATATTTCGCACTGACTTTTTCTCCCTCTATCCAGGCTTCCCAGTAATATGCGCCTTTTTTCCAGAATGCGCCTTCTGCTTTGTTGCCCCATCCCTCGCGGATGTAAACGATGTTGTCGTATTTGCTGCCTTTTCGGCGCAGGGGCAGGGCACAGATTTCTTTCCGGCTTTTTTTTACAGAAAAGCATTTCAGCTCGACCTCCACTTCCCAGTCGTCCTCATCGAAGAGTTTGTTGTAGAAAGAAAGTTCGGCGTAAATGTAGGTTACTTCATTACGGTCGAATACCTGGCGGTATTTTTTTCTGTTGTCGGCCAGCCACTCTGTGGAGGCATAGACCTTCAGATCCCTGAATTTGAATTTAGCATGAGTTGGAACCAAATAGCCTTCCGCCATTCAATGTCGTTTTTACTTTTTGGATCGGATTATGGGGCGCTGAATTAATAAGTGTCGTTTTTGCCAGGCAAGGCATTTTGGTTCTAACCGAGGCGGGGGTTCCCGACCTTAGCCAAAGCTAAGGGAGGCGGTTCCCCAACGAAGGGTAGGA
>JABWAJ010000433.1 GCA_013361075.1 Saprospiraceae bacterium
CCCCGTTTCGTATTGGTAGACATGGGAAGTTTCTTCCAAAACAATTTCATCAAGGGGTTGGGTGTGCACTTTTACTGCAATTTGATTGGTCATGGTTCCGGAGGGGCAAAACAAAGCTGCCTCTTTTTGAAAAAGGGCTGCTGCTTTTGCTTCGAGCGCACAAATGGTGGGATCTTCGCCGAAAACGTCATCGCCGACTTCTGCCTGAAACATAGCCTGAAGCATTTCCGGCGTTGGTTTAGTGACAGTGTCACTGATCAGGTTGACAGGCATCATTTCAGATTGCAGGTTAGTTGAGGATTTGAGTATGCGGAGATTCCGGGATGTCCCTGCTCAAATCCCCGCATACTCAAATCTTCAAATACTCAGAAAAATCAATATGGATCGTCTTCCAGCACGTTTCCATTAATATGCGAAATGCCGAGCGGTTTTACATTGGTGGCAATGCTGCCCCCATCTTCGTTTTTACCGACAACAAATTCTACTTCATCGCCTTCGCGTAATTCATTGAAATCCCCTCCGATAACACTGGTATAGTGGAAGAACAAGTTATTCGGGGGGTATTTGATGAATCCATAGCCGTTTTTAATGCTGAAAATTTCACTGGTCAGGACTTCACCTTCTTCCGGCATTTCCAGATCAGCAGCTTCAAGATTGGTGAGCCGGCGGCTTTCATTCAAAACAAAAAGATTGGTAACCAGCGGGTCGTTGCGTTTAATGCGGTTATCAATAATTTCGTGCATCGCGATGGGATAAGAGACTTCTTCCAACAGGTCCTGAGAAGTGCGGGTAATCATGCGCTTGCCCATGTCCGTTGTGTATTCAAAATCCCAGCTCAGGGCCATAACACGGGTACCAAGGGTGTTTAATTTTCTGACCAAAGGCACATAATCCCCGTCGGCAGCAATGAGCACCAATACATCAAACCGTTTATAAAATGCCAGTTCAAAAGCCTCAAGTGCCAACCAAACGTCGATCCCTTTTTCCTCCCGGCGTCCAAAGACTGTCTTTAAGGGGAGGTAGTGGGTTGTGATCCCGACCGACATCAAAATGTCATCAAAAACGCGATCCCAATACAGGGTATCGGCCCGTTGACTGGCTTCGCGGGCGTTGAGCCTGCCTCTGAAATAATGTGCGTCAACAATCTGGCACAGATGTGCTTCTGCCCCTTCTTCCTGGGCCACCTGATTGCGGATGAATTCGTGCAACCCTGACAAACTCAACCTCCTTTTTCGCGGATGGTCGTAATTATAGTAGTTGCTAACGTGCAAAAAGTAGTTGCCATCATAAAAAACTCCAATTCGAACTAACCTTTCTTTCATGTCAAAGTCCTTGATTAAATAGTTATGGGTAGTGATAACTTAACCAAATAAAAATCCAGAAATTTCATGCACCCCGTACAGGCCGCAAATGCCCGTACTGGCCCTGAAGCATGCAGCAAATGCCGTTGCCTCATTGGGGGAAACCGGATTTAGACGCTGAAAGAACCTGTTGAAGCAGTAAAAAAGGATAGTAACATAACCTAAAAAAATACACATCCGGAGCTAAACCGGAAGGTGCAATTTTTCGAATCATGATGAAGGCAGTGGAATGGTGTTGTATCGCGTAAATTGTATTGTATTCAACCTGTTACAAACATTAACATTAGGTTTCGAATAGGTATATATCTGCCATAATAAGAGTATTAAACTTATCTGAGAACAATCTACCCCTTCATGTGCTTCAAGGAACAAGCTTTTTCAGCCGCGCAAAGGTAGATATTTACTCGCAGATTAAAGAAGCTTTTTATCTTTTCTTTTGTAAACTCTGCCAATTTCACAGAATTTATAAAATCAAAATTGTTGTTCTGCAAAATCTTATTCCGGTCGAGTTGAGGAAATGGCCAGCAGATCGAGTATATTGTGATATACCCGCCGTTCGGTTCCCAAAAATACCGGGGCCGACATCCATACTGCTGCTTCAATACCTTCTTCTGCCTGAGGAACGAGTTGCGTGTCGGTGGTTTGCATGCGGTACCAAAAAGTACGTTTGAGTACGCGGCGTCCGTCTTTTTCTTTGTAGGTATGGTAAGTTGTCATCAGTTCAGTGCCCAGATCGAGTTGTTCCAGGCCGGTCTCTTCCCGAACCTCGCGGATGGCAGCCTCTGAAGTGCTTTCTCCCTTATCAATTTTACCTTTTGGCAAATCCCAGAATCCACGGCGGTGAATGAAAAGGATTTCACCTGCCGGGTTAAAAACCAGCCCGCCCGCCGCTTCAACCAGTTTGTACAGCGAAAAAAAATCACGGACCAACTTGTCAAAATGCTCCGAATAAACGGTAACCGATCGAAACCGGCTGGTTTTTTCCAGCATATCAATGAAGCCACTCAAATGCTTTGGCTTTCCTGCATACCTTGCAACGAGGTTTTGTTCATCATTTACCGCTATGTTTTCGGGTATCCCGGCGGCATCTTTCAAAAACAGAGGCGTCTCGTTAATGTAGATTTTATACATTTGCGGTCATTTTCAAACAAGGAATCATGGCATCTGGTATCAACATTGCTACGGAAATAGCGCAGCGGCTGCTGCAAATAAAAGCAATAAAATTGAGTCCGCAAAAGCCCTTCACCTGGGCATCCGGGCTCAAATCGCCTATTTATTGCGACAACCGTTTGGTTTTGTCCCACCCCGACACCCGTAGCTTTGTCATTGACTGCTTTGTTGAAAAATCGAAAAATTTTGCTCCGTTCAACCTCGTCGCGGGCGTTGCCACAGCAGGCATTGCCCACGGAGCGTTGCTTGCCGACCGGCTCAACCTGCCTTTCGTTTATGTGCGCGCTAAAGCAAAAGACCACGGCCGTCAAAACCTGATTGAAGGCGAAGTACACGGGAATGAGCGGGTATTAGTCATTGAGGATTTGATTTCTACGGGCGGCAGCAGTCTTTCGGCGATAGAAGGCTTAAAGGAAACAGGCTGTACCATTGCAGGTTTGCTTGCCATTTTCACCTACGGATTTGATACTGCCGCTGAGGCATTCGACAAAGCCGCCTGTTCGCTGGATACTTTAAGTCACTATGATGCCTTAATTGGAGAAGCTGCACGATCGGGTTACATTAGCGGCGAAGACCTGAAACTACTGCAAAGCTGGCGCGCCGACCCCAAGGCCTGGGGCGTAGGGTTGTAAGATCCGGCAATCCAAAAATCGGGAGCGTACTATTGAATAATTACTATCTTTACCCACTGTGTATCAACCATAAACTAACCGAAAAACGATGTCTGTTATCACACCTAAATCGGAGGCTTTTCTGCAAAAATATTTGAATAACGCGTCACCTACCGGGTTTGAAGCGGAAGGCCAGAAGCTATGGATTGATTACATCAAACCATACGTAAACGAGTGGCATATAGACAATTACGGCACTGCATATGGCGTCATCAACCCCGGAAAAGACTACCGGGTGGTGATCGAAGGCCATGCCGACGAGATATCCTGGTTTGTAAATTACATTTCGGATGACGGGTTTCTCAGCGTCATCCGAAACGGCGGTTCCGACCACCTCATTGCTCCATCCAAGCGGGTAAATATCCACACAGAAAAACAGATCATAAAAGGGGTGTTCGGGTGGCCGGCCATTCATACCCGTCAGGGAGACGAAGCTAACCTGACCCCAAAAGTTGAAAACATTTTCATTGATGTGGGTGCCAAAGACAAAGCAGAAGTACTCGAAATGGGCATCCATGTCGGCTGTGTCATCACCTATGAAGATGAAATGATCGTGCTCAACGACCGGTATTATGTTGGCCGGGCATTGGACAACCGAATTGGCGGATTTTGTGTGGCCGAGGTAGCCCGTTTGTTGCACGAAAACAACATCCAATTGCCATTCAGCCTTTATGTCGTGAATTCTGTTCAGGAAGAAGTTGGGCTTCGTGGCGCAGAGATGATTGCCCAAACCATCAAACCCAATATAGCCATCGTAACTGATGTTACCCACGATACACATACTCCGCTGCTGAGTGCCAAAAAACACGGGGATGTTCGCGGAGGTATGGGGCCTTCGGTGACTTACGCGCCGGCAGTACACAACAAACTGCTGAAAATCATTATTGAGACCGCTGCGGAAAAAGACATCCCCATTCAAAGAGAAGCGGCATCCCGTCGTACCGGAACCGACACCGATGCGTTTGCCTATTCCAATGGCGGCGTCCCGTCGGCCCTCATATCACTGCCGCTGCGCTACATGCACACAACCGTGGAAATGGCGCACAAAGACGATGTGAACAATGTGATTCGCCTGATTTATGAAACCCTGCTCAAGATTGAGCACAGCCATAATTTTAAGTACTTCTGAAATCGCTGACTACGTTTGTTCAGGCTATATTTTACGGCAATTTCTGGATTGCCACTGCCGCCTTGTGCCTAGCCTGTCAAACCCAATATTTACTGACCGGGCGTTTTGTGGTAATGTCACCCGGTGCGTTGTTTCTTTTTTCGGGCACGCTTTTCATTTATTCAGTCCACCGGCTATATGGTTTGCACACTACCCGACCGGCCGGGGATTCCCCTTATGCGAAATTTTCTTTTTTGCTGAAAATCAATACCACCCTCAGTGCTGTTGCCTGTGCTGTTTGCTGGGTGTATCTTCCCGATTTGGCACGCTGGCATGCGTTGGCACCGGCCGCACTGGCGCTGGCCTATACCCTGCCGGTTTTGCCTGGTCGCAGGCGTCTGCGCGAAGTAGCTTTGCTTAAAATTTTCCTGCTTTGCGCCTGCTGGGCCTGGCTCACTGTAATGGTACCTGCCGCTGATGCAGGCATGGGCTGGAGTGCCGTGGCACCGGTTATGGTGCTGGAGCGGGCTGCCTTTATCTTTGCGATGGCGTCAGTAAGTAGTGTGCGAGAATTCTTTAGCTTTGCTTTCGCTTCCGTAAGGCCTGCTTTGATATCATCGCCTCCCAGCGCCTTCTCAACATCACTAATTACCGTGGTAATAGCGCTTCCCGCCTAGTCAAGCTTTGTCTTTGCTTCCGCGATGTTCTTTTTTGCACTTTCTAACTTCTTCTGTCCCTCAGTCGATAGACCTCGTGTTTCAATCTTTGTGATGCGTGATTCAAGGCGAGCAATGATCCCCT
>JABWAJ010000434.1 GCA_013361075.1 Saprospiraceae bacterium
GTGTCGTCAATGCCGGCTGCCTGGAACCCTTGATCCGGCGCACTCAAGGTCAAGTAGAATGGTTGACCGCAGGCGGCCTGCCATTGGGCATGGAAGTCACTCCGGCCGATTTGAGGCGGCAGAAGGTCGAAACGACGCTACGGAATGGGGATATGGTCATCTTTATGACGGATGGGGTGGTGGAAGCTAAAAATAAAGCCCGGCAAATGCTTGGTTTCAACTCGCTGGAAAGTATTGTCGCAACCGGCCCCTATCACAGCGCTGAAGCGATGAAGCTTCACATCTTAGACAAAGTGGAGGCGCATCGCGGCGCGGCTGAGCAGGATGATGATGTAACGATTGTCGTCGTCCGAGTTAAGGAAAATTCGTCCCATGTTACGCAGATTCTTCATCAACCTTTCGAATAGTGAGACGGCCCGCCGTTTTGTGACCCATTTTGGGCCAGCTCGCCGTCTGGCTCGTCGCTTTGTCGCCGGCGAAACACTAGATGAAGCGGTAGCGGTTGTCAAGGATTTAAACGCCCGGGGCATTAAGGGGATCTTGAACGAAGTGGGCGAAAGTGTGACCAGCCAGGCTGAAGCCAGCCAGGCTGCCCAGGCTTTTCAGCAGCTTTTAGAGCGGATTGCGGCCGAGAAACTGGACTCAACCATTTCATTGAAACCCGGATCCTTTCCGAGTTTAAGATGCGGGGCTCAGCACCCATTTCTTTTCATGCCGATGTGGTTAGTTGGGCCGCATTTGTGCTTTTTGGTGTGGCAGTGGGGCTATTTGCCGGATGGTTGCCCGCCCGCAGGCTGGCGAAAACGCGCCCGGCGACAGCCATGCGGGGTGAATTGAGCGAACAACACAGGCCCGTGACTCGTTTCGGTTGGCGCAAGCTGATGACGGTTGGGCAATTTTCAGTATCCCTGATTTTTATGATTGTGGTAGCTACGCTTTGGAGCCAGCTTCGGTTTTTGGCTGTGGTGGATTATGGCTTTCAGAAGGAAAATTTAGTCACATTTGAACTCAAGGGCAACGATGCAGCCACCCTTGCTGCAGAAATGATTCAGGATCATCGGGTGAGTGGAGTGGCAACTGCATCCATACTCATAGCAGGCAACAGCTTGCAAGGTGGCGAGGTCCAACGGGAGCGTGGCGGTGAGAAAATGCCTGTCCACCAAATAGCAGCTGACCTGCAATATGTTCCCGTGATGGGTTTGCAATTAGTGGCCGGTAAAAATTTTCCGCCCGACGCCAATCCAAATCGGGAGCAGTACATCCTGTTGAATGAAAAAGCAGTGGCGCATTTTGGGTTGGGTACTCCCAACCAGGCTCTGGGCCAAACACTTTGGCTCAGTGATTCCCTGCCCGTAACGGTAGCAGGTGTGTTGCGCGATTTTAATTACCGCCCGCTTAAAGAACAGATCAAACCTTTCGCACTGCGGTTTGTCCCCCAGCAATCCAACATAATGCACGTGCGCCTGCACCCCGGAGACCCCGGCCAGGCATTAGCAGCGCTTGAAAGTATTTGGAAAAAAGTGGACCCGGTACATCCCTTCGAACCCAGTTTCATGGAGGAAAAGATGCGCAACGCCTACCGCGACATTGAACTGCTGAGTGGACTACTGACCTTTTTTGCCATGCTGGGGCTGTCACTGGCTTGTCTGGGGCTTCTGGGTATGGTTACTTATGCCACCAGCACGAAAGTGAAAGAAATTGGCATCCGAAAAGTGCTGGGAGCAACCGTAATGGAAGTGGTGCTGTTCCTGTCCCGGCATTTTTTACTGCTGCTGGCGATCGCCATTGTAATTGCTATGCCGCTGGGTTATTTATTGTCTAAACAGATTTTGAATATGTTTGCTGCCCAGGTAGCTGCCAGTTGGCTGATTTTGGTTGGTTGCAGTGCCTTACTTCTGGCTTTGGGGTTGTCCACCATAGGGGTACAATCGCTGAAAGCTGCGCTGGCCAATCCGGTAAAAAGCCTCCGATCGGAGTGAGGAATCAGGCTTTCGGTATTGCGAAAGCAGCATCAAATCATTGCGAAGCGAGTAGAGACCACCCTTGCGGTCGCCCAATACAGGATCCTGTAATAATAGACACGAGGCAGAGTTTCGCGCCAGCAAAAGCGTTCATTATTTTCAAGATCAGAAATTAATTTGTTCATGTATACACATACTTTAAAAATTGCCTTCCGGAGCATTCTGCGCAACCGCTTATATGCTGCACTCAACCTGACCGGGCTGGCAATAGGAATGGCAGCGACGATGCTGATTGCGCATTGGGTGCAAAATGAACTGCGTTTCGACAGCTATCATCGTCGTGCGGACAACCTGTGGCGCATCAAAACCGATTTGAAAATCAGCGATACCGAAACCTGGCAATGGGGAAGTACGCCGCTGAAAATTAAGGAATTGTGTGCACAAACTCCAGGAATAGCCAATTCGGTGCAAATACTGATACCTTATGAGCAAAAAGCCATTTTGCGACGCGGGGTTAATTTCTTCGAAGAGGAAAAATTTGCCTACGTCGGGCCAGGGTGGTTTGAAGCGTTCGACTATGAATTTGCAACGGGTAGTGCCCTGGGTTTTGGCGACCGCCCCAATGACGTCCTGGTCACGGAAAGTTTAGCCCGAAAAATATTTGGAAACCGCAATGCCCTTGGAGAAACGCTGCGTATGGACTCGACTGAATATGTCGTGCATGCCATATTGCGCGATCCACGCCCGGAATCGAGTTTTCGCCAGAACTTGTTGCTCACACAAGAAGCATGGCTCGGCATGAATAACAACCGGGAAAACGATGAAACCTGGAACAATTTCAATTACAATACCTTTGTCGAGCTGCTTCCCGGGGCAGCACCCGAAGCAGTTGGCAAGCAGTTAACTACCTTGCTGACCACAGCCAAAAAAGACTCGAACATTGTGCTCCACCTTGGCGCACTGACTGACCTTCACTTTGATCAAAGCATCAAAGGTGACGTTTTTGACAAAGGCAACCGCCGCACGGTAGCGACTTTCGGAGCCATAGGATTGTTGATTTTGCTAATGGCAGCCATCAATTATGTCAGCCTCACCACCGCACGGGCACAATCCCGCGCCCGCGAAGCCGGGGTTCGTAAAATGATCGGTGCCGGCCGGTGGCAGCTATTCTGGCAGTTTTTGAGCGAATCCGCCTTATTGTCCGCAGGTGCTGCGGGATTAGCGCTCGCCCTGGTGCAAACGACCCTGCCCTGGTTTTCTGAACTCGCAGGACGAATTTTTACGCTGCCGTGGAAAAGTCCTTTACTTTGGATGCTGACAGGTGGCACACTGGTTGGAACCATATTGCTTGCAGGCGTTTACCCGGCTGTGCTGATGGCAGGATTTCAACCCCTTCAAACCTTGCGCAATTTGGGAAAAACCGGCACTTACCGGTCCGTTTTCCGGCAAAGTCTCGTCGTAGCCCAATTCTCCATTACAGTGGCACTGCTGATTTGCACCATCGTTATCGGACAACAGCGGGCTTATATTCAAAACAAAGAGATGGGATACGACCGGGCACATATTTTTACTTTTTCAATCGGCTGGCGGCAAATTCACAAGCTTGGTGCCGAACGCGGGCAAAAACTTTCGGAGACTTTTAAACAAACCCTGAGCCAATCGGCAGCAGTAGCCGGCGTAAGCCGCGCCAACGACTCGCCTGTTCACATCAAAAACACCCACAGTGGTTCCGTGAAATTCGACGGACTCCCGGAAGGTGCCACGCCTACCATCACACAACTCAATGCAGATGAAGACTTTGCCAGTCTTTTTGATTTAAAAATTGCAGAAGGCAGGTGGTTTAATCCGGATTTAAAAACCGATCAAAACCATGTCATTCTCAACGAAACTGCAGCCCGGAAACTTGGCCTGCCGCAACCGTGGCTCGGTCAACGCTTTGGTTTGCACGGTCGGGAAGGGCAGGTGATTGGGGTGATCCGCGACTTCCACTTTCTCCCCATGCATGAAGCCATCACGCCCCTGGTAGTGTTCAATGCCCCGGGCTGGCGGGGCAATTTTTTTGTAAAAACCCAGCCTGGCCAAACTACAGCAGCACTGGCAGCAGCAGAAGCGGTCTGGAAGCAATCGTTTCCCGAAACCCCTTTCGCTTATTCGTTTCTGGATGAAGATTTCAACCAATTGTACCGCACGGAGCAGCAGACCAGCCTGTTGTTCAACTTATTCTCAGGCATCACTATTTTTATCGCCTGCCTCGGGTTATTCGGACTGGCAACCTTCGTTGCCGCACAACGCACCAAAGAAATCGGCATCCGCAAGGTGCTGGGGGCTTCGGTAGCAGGCATCAGCGGGCTGCTGACCAAAGACTTCCTGAAATTGGTAGGTATAGCGATTGTGCTGGCAACCCCGGTGGCGTATTATGCCATGCAGTACTGGCTGGCTGATTTTGCCTACCGGATCGAATTGAAATGGTGGATGTTTGCCCTCGCAGGCCTTGTTGCTATTTTGATTGCATTTTTTACGGTGAGTGTCCAAAGTGTAAAGGCAGCGCTGGCAAATCCGGTGAAGAGTTTGCGAAGCGAATAAATGATTCGATCCAGGGGCAGAGCAGGGGCACAAGGCAATAGTTTGTGCAGAACAGGCCCCCCGTAACGAAAAGGTAACGTCTCCTGAATGACGGCGACAGGCCGGAAACACGGTGCCTGCAATAAATTGTCCGTTCTTGATGCACAATTGTCCGAAATCGAACAAAGTTTATTTTTTAAAAATTTGATTTTCAAATAAATAAATAGTGGCATGGCGATTGTGGCTTTTCTATAAAAGCCTGTGCTATGTTCAAAAACTATTTAAAACTCGCTTTTCGCAACCTCCGCAAAAACAGTCTTTATGCAGTCCTGAACATTGGTGGTTTGGCGGTTGGGTTGGCTGGCAGTGTGCTTGTTCTGGTCTGGGTTAGTTGGGAATGGAGCTTCAATCGCTTCCACAGCAATCTGGATAAGATTCATGTGATGATGCAGAACCAAACCCAGGGCGGGGTGACTTATACTTTTTCTGCAATGCCCGGGCCACTGGCAGCCGGATTGCGCACGGATTTTCCTGAAATTGAATATGCTGCACGCGGCTCCTGGGTGGACCAGTACCTGGTAAGTG
>JABWAJ010000435.1 GCA_013361075.1 Saprospiraceae bacterium
TATTAGACAAAAACATTTATCCATTGAAAATCAACGGATAAATGTTGACTCCTTTCAGTTGTCTCGAAAATCTGCCAGAACGTCTATTGTCTAAAATCCATAATCTAAAATCTAAGAAAGACAATGAGTACCAATAATCCGCAAAAGAAAAAAGTAGTGGTTCCGGTTCAAAAACCACAAGTGGCTGCCCGGACAACGCCGACAGCGACTACCCGCAAAGATGAGCTGGTGTTTAACAAAACTACCTACATCTGGATGGGAGCAGGATTGGCATTGATTTTTATCGGATTGCTGCTGATGAGCGGCGGGAAAATGCCGAATCCTGAAACCTGGGACCCGGACATTATTTATGGATTTCGCCGCACCGTGCTGGCTCCTGTTTTTATTCTGGCGGGCCTTGCTGTTGAAATCGTCGCCATTTTTAAGAGATAAATGACCATTCCCTCTCCTCAGGATTTCCTCAACGGAGTCACCCTGCTCGTGGACAAGCCCAAAGGCTGGACCTCTTTCGATGTGGTGAATAAAATCCGTTTTGCCCTGCGGCGCTATACCGGCGATAAAAAAATCAAGGTGGGCCACGCAGGCACGCTGGATCCTATGGCAACCGGCCTGCTACTCATTTGCACCGGTAAATCCACCAAATTGCTGCACGAATACCAGGGGTTTTCCAAGGTATATACCGGCACGATTCTGCTGGGCGCTACAACGCCGTCCTATGATTTGGAAACAGCGATTGATGCCCGCTTTCCAACCGAACACCTCACCCCGGCTTTGCTGGAAACTACCCGGCAGCAGTTTCTGGGCGAAATTGCCCAATTGCCGCCTATGTATTCGGCCATTAAAGTAGAAGGAGAAGCATTGTACAAAAAAGCCCGGAAGGGAGAGTCCATTGAACTGCAACCCCGCCAAATCCGAATTGACGCATTCGACCTCACCCGGATAGAACTGCCGGAAGTGGATTTTTATGTGGCCTGCAGCAAGGGCACTTATATTCGTTCCTTAGCTTATGATTTTGGCAAAGCGCTCCACAGCGGCGGCTGTTTGGCGGCTTTGCGCCGAACCTCTATCGGAGACTTTAAGGTGGATGATGCCTGGCAGGTGAGCGATTTAACGAATGCAATGATGGCTTAAAGCGGCCAAAGCCTGCTTGTGTACGGATGTTATAGGTCTATCAAGGATGAAGAAGCTGTGCAAACGCCAGCAAATCGCTTTCACAAAACTTCCCGGCCATAAACTGGATGCCCATCGGCATGCCGTCGTCGTGTTTCCCAACAGGGATACAAATTGCAGGAATACCGGCCATGTTTGCCTGAACCGTAAAAATATCGGCTAAATACATGGCAACAGGGTCGTCAATCGTTTCGCCCAATTTCCAGGGGCCACCCGGAGCAGCCGGCAACAGGATAAAATCATGGGTACTCAGAATCTCCGCCGTCCGGTCGTGGATGAGCCGGCGTACCCGTTGTGCTTTGCCATAATAGGCATCATAATAACCCGCACTCAGCACAAATGTACCCAACACAATACGCCGTTGAACCTCCGGGCCGAATCCTTCTGTTCTCGACTTGCGGTACAAATCATCCAGCGTATGCGCTTCTGTACTGCGGCGGCCATAGCGTACACCATCGTAGCGCGAAAGATTGGAAGAGGCTTCAGCTGTAGTCAGTACGTAATAGGCAGGAATGATGTAATCCAAATATTCAAAATCAACGGCTTCCACTTCGTGGCCTTCTGCACGCAAACGAGCAATGAGGCTGTCGCAGGCCGCTTTCACATCGGGGGCTAAACTGGGGTGTTCCAGTGCGGCGCTGAAGTAGGCAATTTTTGCTTTCCTGTCAAAATTGAGTTGTTGTGAATAAGGCGTCACTTCCTGTAAGCTCGAAGTGCTGTCGTATTCGTCTTTGCCCGCCATGATTTCGAGGAGCAAAGCGGCATCTTCCACGCTATGGGTCAACGTGCCAATCTGGTCGAAAGAAGAACCATACGCAATAAGGCCGTGGCGCGAAATGCGCCCGTAAGTCGGCTTCATTCCGACTACCCCACAAAAAGCTGCCGGCTGCCGTACCGAGCCACCGGTATCTGATCCCAGCGAAGCCAGGCAGGTATCGGCCTGAACTGCTACTGCCGAAGCGCCTGAGGAGCCGCCCGGGATACGCGTTTCATCAGCAGCGTTGCGTGTAGGGCCATAACAGGACGTTTCGTTGGTGGATCCCATCGCAAATTCATCACAATTGACGCGGCCAATGACAATGACATCTTCCGCCAGTAACCGCTCAACGGCTGTAGCCGAATAGGGGGAGCGAAATCCTTCCAGGATGCGCGACCCTGCTGTAGCGCTATGTCCCTCGTAGCAAATTACGTCTTTGAGTGACAACACCATGCCGAATAGCCGCCCCACTGATTCCGGGTTTTCGCGAAAGCGGGCATCCAGTGCCCGGGCTTTACTTATGGCCTCATCGGCGAACACCTCGATGTAAATGTTGAGTTGCCGGCTGGCCTCAATCCGGTTCAGGTACTGCGATACCAATGTTTCACAGGTAGTGATTCCAGCCCGAAGGTCGGCCTGTATTTGACGGAGTGAGGTATAGGATGGTGTCATGCGCATGTCAATTCGGTGGGCGAAAATAGGGAATTCTGATGGAAGTTAAAGATTTTGGGTTGCAAACACGCCCCGCACAACGCCGCCTGGCGCTGAAGAAACAGGCCGCAAATTCATTCGCCGGTACAAACGCGCTGTAAAACCTCCTTTATTTATTGGTTTCTGTCCGTTTAACGCCGGTACGCCACATCCAAATCATCCCGCTCAACCCGGTCACAAACAACAGTGTAGCGATAATTTCTGCCTGTGTAGCCTGGAGGAATCCAAGATCATATTGACTGTTTACCCGGATTTTTTCAATCCAGAAACGCTCCAGGCCATTGAGGGTAAGGTAGAGAAAAAAGACCAGCCCTGGAGTGTGGAAGCGTTTTTGCGCCTGCCAGAGAATGCCGCCTATGGCAAATGCCATGGCTGTTTCGTACAATGGGGTAGGGTAGACCGCCTCGCCGAGGTGCATGCAATAGCGACTTTGGCAGCCCTCCAGTGGAATGCCCTCGCGCAGGATATTGTGGGGATAATCGTAACTCCAAAGCCAGTCGGGCAGGAACCACCACGATGGTTGCGCGGAGGCAATGATGCCCCAGTCGCCGTCGCCGGAAAAATGACACCCCAACCGCCCGATGCCGTATGCCACAATGAGTGCGGGTGCCACCGCGTCGAGGACCGGAACCAATGGAATGCGGTTGCGCCGGAGGTACCAGCTCACTGCGATAAACCCGCCAATAAGGCCCCCGTAAATGGTGAGGCCGCTGCCGGAAAAAATCGTTTTCATCGGGTGCTCGAGGAAAGTGGAAAAATCTTCAAAAATGTAAAAAAGCTTAGCGCCAACAACACCGGAAATAGCGGCTGTGAGCGTAATTTCTCCAATGCGGTCGTGGGGAAAAATTTCCACGGTGCGCGTCTTTGGCTGGCTGTTTCGCAGGCGGTAGGCATCCCAACCTTTCAACCCCGCAAAAAGAAGGGCACCCAAAATGCCGCCAGTCCAGCTGCCTGCCAAAGAGAGCAACACTTCATCGGCATTGCGCTGCAATTGTTCGAAGTGCTGAGCAGCGTAAAGCCCTTTGAAGCCAAGCAAAAAACCGAAAAACGCATTGTAAGCATAGTCTTTCCATGTTGGCTTTTGGCCGATCGTTGTTTCGACGGTTGCTGGCTGGAACAACTGCTCACTGGCCTTGCGCTTCAATTGCCAATACAGGATCTGCGATGCAGCCAGGATGGCCAAAACAAGAAAGAGCCCATACGTTTTGAAAATGGAAGTCCAATTGTCAGGCTGTGCGCCCCAGAGATCGTGAAAAAAGTAAGAGAGATCGGGATACATGGTTTTGTTTACGGTTTACGGTGGACGGTGGACGGTAGACGGTGGACGGTGGACGGGCCGTCCACCATTTTATTTATTCCACTGAAACGTTTCAATCATTTTCAGCAGGTCTTCTTTTACAAAGGTATAAATCGGCGCCAGAGAATCTGGACGCGCCTGGGTATTGAAATAGAGTGCGCCCCGGAAAAAATGCTGCGTACTGTCGCTCAGATAAAACTGGAAAGGAGAAGCTGCAGGGCCTTCAATATCAAAAATAAACCCACTGACGTTGCCCGGGAGGTTGACGGGAATTTCTTCAATGCCGTTGGCGCGCTTTTTGTGCCAGTCCATCAGTTCGAACGCATCTGCTTTTAGCTCTTCAAAACTATTTCCTTTGCCAATGGGAGAATAGGTGCAGTGCAGTCGGCTGTCGAAATCGGGGATATAAACGTTGAACCAGCAGGGGTGGGCCGGACGTTCTTCAAAAAATGTGGTGTCCTGCTGAATTTGGGCATAAACCGGATATTGGAACGTAAAATTGCAATAATCGGCATCGAAAGCCTGATAAGCCTTTTGCGGGTAAACGACTTTGAGCATTTCGGCATAGTATGAGCCGCCATAATAGGCGTCCTCTTGATTGCCCCAACAACCATATAAGGAGCTACCCGTCACGCTGGTCGGGATAATATCTGGTTCATTGCCTAGTTCCCAGTATTTAATATTGTAGGGCGGCTGACTGTACCGGGCGACTAGATCGTACATAAACCGACCATACGCTTCTAATTTCTCCGGCAAAACGGCCCCACATGCGTAGCCTGGGACCGCTTGTGCCCAACTGGGGGCATGGACGATGATCGCGATCAGGTTCATCCCTGCGTCGGAGACGGCCTGTGCGCGGGCTTCCAAACCGGTGGCTTGCCCCCAATTCCGTACCCCTTCCTGGGGTTCAATATTGGCCCAAGAAAGGCCATTAAACCGCACCCAACCCGTGCCTAAGTCTGCAACGAGAGGCACATGGGAAACGAATTGGCCACCCACAAGTTCAATGCCCATATGGGTGTTGCCTGGGGTCGGGAGTTGGGTGGGCGTTGGGGTGGATTCTGGAGTCTGAGTGGGAAGGAGGTTTGAGGGGGAAAGCGGGCTTGCTGAAGCGATTAATTCTGGAGGGAGTGATGT
>JABWAJ010000436.1 GCA_013361075.1 Saprospiraceae bacterium
GGTCGCATGGTGAAAATGTTTAAAGGGAATTATGGTGCAGGTCGCCATACCCTGGAACTGGAAGCGAAAGACCTGCCCAAAGGAGTGTTGTACTACACCTTGAGGGCAGGCAGCTTCACTGCCACACGCGGCATGATCGTACAAGAATAAAATTGTGGAGCAAAACTTGTAGTTTCGGAGCCGGGCCTTTTGCCCGGCTCTTTTAGAACCTTACAAACTTGTGCTCACAAGTACAAAGAAGTTCATGTGCAATATTATTGGCAAAATGTATTGCATGTTTGTTTTTGTAGGGTCGGGGGTCATATCCCGACCTTTTTTTATTCAGGGGCTGTCTTGATCGGTGCTTTATCTATGATTGAGATTTAAGCTTTTACGGGATAATCCGCGTTTACGAGGCAATCCGTGCGGCTATCCGCTATGTACTTACTTCGCTGTGCGTCCGAACTGAATTAATGATCATTACCCGCCGCCATCCTTTTTTTCGGTCTCTTTCTTTTTCTTGAACGGATTAAACTTATCCAGTTCTTCCTTGATTTTGTCCTTGCTGCCTTTTCCCGCACCTTCCAGGACTTCATCTACTTTTTTGCGGGCAGTTGAATCGAGAACAGTACCGGCTTTTTCACCAATTTTTTCCTTCACCACCTCAGTTGCTTTGTCTTTTGCTTCTTCTACCTTTTTGTTGATGACCGCCCGCGCCGTATCAGCTGCCTGGTTGATTTTTTCTTTGGCAATTTCTTTGCCTTTTTCCAGTTCTGCTTCCGCTTTTTGACGCAGTTCTTCCTTTTGTTTGTCCAATTCGGCTTTAACTTGGCCTTCGGCAGCTTCTCCAAGTGTGGCCTCTCCATCTGCGCCAAGCAACTGGAGTTTGACTTTAGGATCTGTGACAGAGCCGGTAAGGTTGATCAGTACATTAACAAACTCGCTTTGTTTCAGATTTACGCCGTATTTCGATGCTTCTTTCTGCAAGGCATTCAGGCCGCTGGAAGCAGCTGCGCCAACGGCGTTTTGTTCGAGTAATTTGCGGGGCACTTTGGCTTTAATTTTATAATCCATGTCCTGTGTCAGGCTGTGTGTGCCTCCAATTTTCATGTCAATGCCCTGCACTTTGTAATCGAACTCCTTCAGTTCCACCGTGCCATTTTTTACCTCAAACCAGTTCTTGGAATCTGTCAATTTTAAATTGTCTTTCAACTCTTTGACATTGAGCGAATTTCCAATGGCCTGCAAGGGTTTGAAGCCTTTGATGACGCCGTCAAGGGTTTGCAGGAAGCCCTGAGCACTTAACGAAGACAAGTCGGGCATCATGTCTTTACCCAAACGACCTTCCATGATAAGGGTGGTATTGAACAAGCCTTCGATGAATTTGCCAATTGGCGCCAACTTTTGGAAGGTATTGAAGGTATTGAAGCTTTTCTGGAAATCCATTTTTTTCAGATCGAACTTGAAATTAAAGGCAGGATTTTCCAGGTTTTTAGAGTCGTATCCTCCGGCAACAGCCATCGTGCCGCCAAGGGTCCGGGTGGTAGCATCTTCCAGCACTACGGCCTGATTTTCAACAACAAGGCGGCCCTTCAGATTTTCCAGCACCATATTGGTATACAGAAGCCGGTCTATATCCGCCTGAATGTTCATGGCGATATTGGCAGGCACTGCAATTGGTTCGAGGTTTTCAGTGGTTGCAGGAGCTGTAGTACTTCCCGTTGTTGCAGCAGCAACTGCAGGGTCGGTAGTCATGAATTGATTGAGATCGAGCAGTTTGGAGCGAAGCTTAATGTCGCCGCCCAGCGTTCCGTCGTCAAACAGGTAATCGAAGGCATCGGTAATGACGCCGCTGGCCAGGAAATCACTTTTGCCAACCTGAGCACCGATGGATTCCACTTCCAGGCGATTGGGTTTTGCATTGCCATTCAGCACGGCATTCAGTATCCGGTAGTCGGCATATACGATTTCATTCATTTTGGCATCCATGGTAAAGTCGAAACGGTCAAATGGCCGGTCGCTGGTGGCGGTAGTCTCTCCTCCCACAGGGGTTACGGGTTGTTGAGGTACGGGGTTGGTGGCAGCGGGTGCTTCTTCTGTCAGCCATTCATTGGCGTCAAAATAATTGGAACGCACCTTCAGATTGCCCGTCATCGTTTTTTTAGGAGAAAAATAAGCCAGGATATTGTCAATGGAACCGCTGGCCTGGATATCACTTTTGCCCAATTTGGCATCAAAGCGATTGAGTTGCACATTTTGCGGGGTAAAATCCATCTGGGCATCGCGGATATTGACGGCAGGCATTTCAGGAGTTCGGTAAACCAGGTCTTTCAACCCGAGTCTGCCATTCATGTTGACGCGCTCATAATCCTTACTTTCAATATAAGACAAGCGGGTTTTGGCTGAAATATCAGCAGAAATAATGCCTTTAATTTGGTCAATACCCTGCATGGGAAAGGCCTGCGCCAGCTCTCCGAGGTTGATGACGCCATTTGCATCGGCATCCACATCCGGGTCAGAGATGGGGGTTTTGAGTAAAAATTTTGCTTCAAAGGGATTGCTGCCCACTTTCATGGCAAAACGGGAAACATCAACGACCATGTTGTCAAAATTGCTGGTCGGGCTGTTTACATCTACTTTCGCCTGAATATTGGCAATGCCCAATGGCAGGTCAGGGTATTTTACATCGCCGTTTTCTACTGCCATTTGCACCCGAAAAGCAGGATATTGTTCTTTGACGCTGTTGAAGACGCCTTTTACTTCTGCAGCCAGGTTAAATTTTCCGTTGACTTTTACATTTTCGTACCCAGCAATATAAGCGCTCGGAATGAGGGAAAACAAACTTTTGAAATCGTTTTGCGGGGTACTGAGTTTCAAATCCATGGCAATGTCGTCGCCTTCGGTCGGTAGTTGCACAAAACCTGCTGCATTTAGCCGCAATTCGTTCAGGCGCAGCACATTGTCTTTCAGGGTGTACTTGCTGTTCTTCTGATCTATATTGAAGGTGGCTTCCAGATTGGCTTTGGCCTGGTTGAGGAAGCTAATGCCTCCCTGGGTAACGGTAAGGGAGCCAATGGCGGTCTGGGTGATCAAATCAAAAACGTCAATGGTGAAATTGCCCTCCCCGCTGTGGTTCAGGTTTTTGATTTCCAGAAAAATATCAGCGCTTTTGTCATCATAAAGTACATTGGCGTCGTTGATGCTGTATTCGCGCAGGTTGACCTGAAAACCACTGTAATCGACCTCTGCAGCAGGGGGTTCAGGGGCATCGGAAGGTTTTACAATGTCGTAATTGGCGACCCCGTCTTTCAGCACATGGACGTTGATTTCTGGTTTTTCCAGGTGTACCGACTTGATTTCTACCGGGCCACTCCCACCCAGTACCGACATCAGATCGAGGGTGAATTCAGCAGACTGGCCGGCAGCCAGACGAATCCCTTCGAAGTGATCAATGCCGGTAACGGAAAAGTTTTGCATTTGAAAACTCAGGTTGGGAAAACTTCTGAACAAGGACAGGCTCACATCCTCGAAATCTACTTTTGCGTTAAGCGTAGCATTGATTTCTTCTTTGGCGAAAGCCAGCAATTTGTCTTTGAACAGGAACGGAATGGCAAATGCCGCTGCAACAAGCAACAATAACAGCATGCCAGCAATTATGAGAATGCGCTTCGCTACTTTCATCGGCTGAATATTTTTTTAAAATTAATTGACCCCGCAAGCGGGATCAGTTTTGACAAGAAAAAAATTTAACGATAATCTTCAAAATGTCGTCTGCAAATCTATCGAATTCCGGCTAATAGATATTGCTCTTTGCCACATAGCTTATGGGAATATTAACGATAGACACCCTATGAGCCGGGAAAATCCATACTTTTGATGCTCCGGTTGCTGAAAATGCACAAAGCAATGCGGTAAAAATAACAACCCAATATGCAGACTGAAGTACAGGCCTTTCAGCTGGTTGAAAGCCAAAAGGCATTAGACGATTTTTACCGCATCAACGAACAGGCGGACTGGATGGCTTTTGATACAGAATTTGTAGGAGAAAAACGGTTCGTTACGCGACTTTGTCTGGTACAGGTTGCTACTGGAAAAGGCAATTATCTGATTGATCCTTTTGCCGTAGACGACCTTTCTCCTTTTTTGGAGCTGGTTCAAAATCCCCGGTGCATTAAAATTACCCACGCCGGCGACAATGATTACCGGTTGCTTTATACCCTGTACGGCATTACGCCGCGCAACGTTTTTGATACCCAGATTGCCGCGGGTTTT
Organism: Saprospiraceae bacterium; assembly: GCA_013361075.1. Classification (GTDB taxonomy): domain Bacteria; phylum Bacteroidota; class Bacteroidia; order Chitinophagales; family Saprospiraceae; genus JABWAJ01. The sequence continues at coordinate 4,252 of JABWAJ010000436.1, forward strand.
GCAGGATACAAACACCCGGTAGCTTTTCGCAAATTAGTTGAGCAGGAACTTGGCCGCTCGCTGGATAAGGGCTATGCTGTTACCGACTGGGAAGCAAGACCCTTTCATAAAAAGCAATTGGCTTATGCCCTTGATGATGTTTTGCCGCTGTATCCAATCTGGCAGAGACTGGAAAGCCGCCTGAACAAAAGGAACCGGCTTCATTGGCTGACTGAAGAATGCCTTCAATTGGAAAATGCAGCATCCTATACCAAAGACCACGAACAGGAACTCATCAACAGCAACCTCATGAAATCGCTGCGCCCCAAAGAGCGCCTGTTTTTTTTGAGGCTGATGACGTGGCGCCGCGACCAGGCTGAAAAAAAGAACTATTCCAAGGAAATGATTCTTCCGGAGCGTTACCTCGCCGTACTTGCCCGGGGCATCGCTTCCGGCAAAGAGGCTCTCCTGCACAACCGCCGGGTGCCAGACAAAATGATTGAACAGCACGGAGGTCTTTTTGAGTCTTTTTACAAACAGGAAGCGACTGAAACCGAGCGTTCCCTGCTCGCACAGGTGGTGTCACAGGAAGATTCTGAAGATCCAAAGGAGGAAATATTGCTCGAAATGCTCTATCTGCTTGTACGCCATAAATGCCTGGAAAGCGATATTTCAGTAGGCATGGTAATGCCCAAAAACCTGTTGCGGCGCCTCAAAGCGGATGAAGATGCCGAAAACACCATTAAGGGCTGGCGCAGAGAACTGCTTGGCGATGAATTGACCAACTGGTTGTTGCGCATCAATGACCTGGAATTGCATGTAGAGGGGGGTAAAATCG
>JABWAJ010000437.1 GCA_013361075.1 Saprospiraceae bacterium
AGGCCAGGGTTTTTATGCAGTAATGATGGATAAACATGGTCGTGTTTTTATGCGGTTTCGAAAAATTACGGACACCCGAATCAAGACCCGGTTAATGCCCGGATTTCAATCGTAGTCTGGTTCAGCATGTGGGTATTTTCAAGGTATTCCAGTTCAAGGCCTATGGCCTGTTCCAGCACTTGTGCCAGTGCCACGTAGTCCATTTCGCCTGCGCGGTAATTGGCGATGGCTGATCGGAACAATTCTGCAGCAAGACTACGGCCGTGCGTTTCATAATACTGTAGCAAAATTTCAAATTTTTCCTGTTCATGCAGCAGGTGAGCCAGCGTCATGCGTTGCTCCAGCAACAAATTGTCGTGCTCCTGTTGGGCTACCTGCACCTGAAGCGCGGCGCCTTCGATGGCTTTCCGGTAGCCTTTTTGGGCAATTGGAAGCTGAAGGGAAACTTGCCAGCCAGGGTAAATGACCCCGTTTCCAAGGTATTGCCCCAACACGCCAACTGACGTCGAAGGCCGCAACCGCGCCTGCTCTATGCTTTGTTGGGCCTGAGCCAGTGCAACCTCACTGAGACTCACCAAAGCCGGCGCGGCGCGGGCAATCCGCGACGTATCCGACAAAGCAATATGAATTCTCCGGAAAGGTTCCGTTACAGCATTTACAGGGCCGGGTAATTGCAGCAATTGGGCCAGGGTATGCTGGTCGAAAGCAATTTCGTGACCGATGGTTTCACGCATCAGCCGGATTTGAGCGGCCTTGTTTTCCAGCGTCAATTTTTCACTCAGAGGTGCTTCATTCAACTGGTACCGGGTTGCTGCAATGGTGGTGAAATTGCGGTAAATGCTGTCTAAACGCTCGTACAACTTCGCTTTTCCAGCTAAGTAACTCAGGTGTTGGTAAAGGTCGCGTACCTGCAGGATCAGTTGTTGCTGGGTGAGGGTTTGCAACGCGCCGGCTTGTTGTTCTTTTTGCATATAGTATTGCCGGGTTGCTTTTACCATCCGGCCTGCGGGCAGGGTTTGACTCACTCCTAAAACCGTAGAGCCAAACATACCCAAATCCGGGTCGGCGCTGATGTTGTGAAAAACCTGGGCAGGTTCAAGGGTGCGGGCTGTACCCTGTAAAACCTTTTGTTGTTGCACCCGGAGTGCTGCTGCCCGGGCTGCGGGGTGCTGCTTCAGTACCAGGTCAATGGCCTGCGATTCGGAGAGTTCCTGTTGCGCCTGAAGAACAACCGGCAGAGCAAACAGGAAGAGCAGAATATTTTTCATACAGAAGTTTTCTTGTTGAAGAATAAAGCGTACAAAACCGGCAAAACAAGCAGCGTCAGCAGCGTGGAGGTCAGCAATCCGCCGATTACGACTGTAGCCAGCGGGCGTTGTACTTCTGCACCTGCTCCGCTGGAAAGGGCCATGGGCAAAAAGCCAAGTGAAGCTACTGCTGCCGTCATCAGTACCGGACGAAGCCGGATCAGCGCTCCCCATTTGATGCGTTGGTGGACATCGCTCATGCCTTCTTTTTCCAATTGATTGAAATAGGCAATCAATACGATTCCGTTAAGCACCGCTACGCCAAACAAGGCGATGAAACCTACGCCGGCCGAGATGGAAAAAGGCATGCCCCTTCCCAGCAAGGCAAAAACTCCGCCAATAGCCGACATTGGAATGGCGGTAAAAATCAACACGCCTTCTTTCAGTGAATTGAAAGCAAAAAACAGCAGGATGAAAATCAGCGCCAGCGCAACAGGGACGGCGATGGACAAACGGGCTTTTGCGGCTTCGAGGTTTTCGAACTGCCCGCCGTAGGCCAAAAGGTAGCCGGGGGGCAGGCGCATTTTTTCGTTCAGCGCAGCCTGAACATCTGAAATGACGCTTTCCACGTCGCGATTGCGCACATTAGCGCTCACAACAATGCGCCGTTGGCCGTTGTCGCGGTTGATTTGTGCTGTACCGGGCCGGTAGGCGACGTCAGCGACTTCAGCCAGCGGGATCAGGCGGCCATCGGCTGTAGCAACGGGCAGGTGCTGCACATCAGCAAGGTCTGTGCGTTGGGCTGCGGCAAGGCGAACCACGAGATCGAAGCGGCGCTCGTTTTCAAACACAACACCTGCTGCTGATCCGGCAAAGGCCATGCGGAGGGTTTCGTTGACGTCGCGGATATGGAGACCGTAACGCGCAATTTTGTTGTAGTCATAGCGAACCACTATTTGCGGTAAGCCTTCCAATTGCTCTGTTTTAAGATCTTCTACCCCTGGAATATTCCGAATGATGGCTTCTACGCGACTGCCTGCATGGACAAGGCTGTCGAGGTTTTCTCCGAAGATTTTGACCGCAATATCCGACCGCACCCCCGTCATCATTTCGTCGAAGCGCATTTTGATGGGTTGGGTAAACTCGAAGGCCATGCCCGGAACGTCATGCACTTTTTCCTGGATTTTTTCCACCAATTCATTCTTCGTCTCTGCTTTTTTCCACAAACTTTTGTCTTTCAGCAGGATGATGTTATCGGCGGTTTCAATGGCCATTGGGTCGGTTGGAATTTCCGCTGAACCGATTTTTGAGATGACCTGTTCCACTTCGTCCGGAAAGTTTTCCATGATTGCTTTTTGCGCCAAGCGATGGCTTTCCAGGGTTTGCGTAAGGGAAGAACCCGGGCGCAAAAAACCATGCATCATGATGTCGCCTTCGTCGAGGGTGGGTATGAATTCTCCTCCCATGCGGAAAAACAGGGCAATGCTCAGCAAAAATACAGCCAGGGTAAGGGCTACCACCGTTTTTTTCCAGTGCAGGGCAATTTCCAGGGCAGGGGCATACAGCTTTTGACAAATGGCTATGATGCGGTCGGCCAGGGTCATGCGGTGTTCTATTTTTTTACTCAGCAACAGGGCCGACACCGCTGGCACATAGGTGAGCGACAACAACAGGGCACCAACCAGCGCGAAAGATACCGTTTGGGCCATTGGCTTGAACATCTTTCCTTCTACACCGACCAAAGAAAGGATGGGGAGATACACAATCAGGATGATGATGACGCCGAAGACAGAGGAGCGCATGATGCGGCTTGCCGAAGTGAAAATGCTGTCATCCATTTCTGCCTGTGTAAATTTCAGCCTTGGCGGGGATTCCGGATGTTGTTCCATTTTCAGAATCTTGGTATGCAAAAAATGCAGAGTTGCTTCTACCACAATGACGGCCCCATCCACAATCAACCCAAAATCAATGGCACCCAGTGACATCAGGTTGGCACTTACCCCCAAAAGGTGCATCATCCACACTGCAAAAAGCATGGACAAGGGAATGACGGAGGCAATGATCAGCCCAGCCCGGAAGTTACCAACCAGCAAAACGAGTACAAAAATTACAATGAGTGCACCCTCCGTAAGGTTGGTTTTTACCGTATTGATGGTTCGGTTGACCAATCGTTCCCGGTCGAGAAAAGTAGTAATGGCAATCCCTTCCGGCAACGTTTTTTCAATGACAGCTATTTTTTCCTTCACCCGGCGGATCACGTTTGCGGCGTTTTCTCCTTTCAGCATCATGACGATGCCCAGCACAATTTCCCCTTCGCCATTGTGGCTCACTGCACCATAACGCGGAGCGTGGCCAAAACTGACTTCGGCAAGATCGCTGATCCGAATGCTGTTGTTTCCGCCTGGCAGGGCTTTCACCACAATTTGCCGGATGTCGTCCAGGTTTTTTACCAACCCTTCGGCCCTTATGAAATAGGCATTGCTGGATTTTTCGATGTAGGCACCACCGGAATTTTCGTTGGCATTTTCCAAAGCCATAAATACCTCTCCGGCACTAACGCCGAGGGCTCGGAGGCGTTCGGTTTGAAGCGCTACTTCGTATTGCCGCAGGAATCCCCCGAAACTGTTAATTTCTACAACACCGGGAACGCCGGTGAGCTGCTTTTTGACAATCCAGTCCTGGATGGTGCGCAACTCCATAGCTGTATAGCGCGATTCATACCCCGGTTTGGGTTCGATGCGGTAATGAAGGATTTCGCCCAAACCCGTAGAAACCGGTGCCAATTCGGGTTCTCCAAACCCCGGAGGGATGGCTTTTTCTGCTTCTTTAAGCTTTTCATTGACCAACTGGCGGGCAAGATAAATGTCTTTGCCCTCCTCAAAAACAATGGTGACCACGCTAAGGCCAAAACGGCTGATGGAGCGCAATTCTACCACGCCTGGCACGGAACGCACCGCATTTTCAATCGGAGAAGTCACAAATTGTTCTACATCCTGTGTAGCGAGCGTCGGACATACCGTAAGTACCTGCGCCTGATTATTGGTGATATCCGGAATGGCATCTATGGGCAGACGCGAAAAGGAATAAGCGCCCGTCAGAATAAGCGCCACCGTAAACAGGCCAATGATGAGTTTGTTACGGATGGAAAATAATATAATTCGATCGAGCATGAGGACTCTTTGAGATTTGCTGATGAATAGGGTTTACTGCAGCGTCAAAACAGCAGACTCCGGGATTCAGCGCTGCCGAACCCGTAAAAGCATTTTCTTCAAATGAGAAAATACAACAATCAGCAAGATTTGGGTGGTTGCCAGATGTCAAAGGCTATACACGAACCAATGAGGTAAGGGTCGGAAAAAAAATTCCGGACAGTGAACCGATCCGGAGGCAATAATCGGGGTAACACCGGAGGCGTGAGCAGACCAATTTGGGCGGAAGTACAGCACAAGCCATGCTCGGGCAGGTTTTTCATCGGTAAATCCGAATGGTCGTGTGCATTCTGGTGGTTGCTAAATGCTTCGCCATAATGTTGTTCCAAAAAGGCAAAAAATGACAATCCAGGGGTTTCCAGCCGGTGTTCGCTAAAATGACGGAGCAGAGAAGGCAGCTTAATCCACGCCTCGCCCGGCCCGTTCAGTGCCATTGCACTGAAAAGGTGAACCGGAATGAGTAAAGTGAGGATAGTCTGCTTCATGAGCAATGAAAAAGGAGTAACCTGTGTCTGTCAATTAAAGTTGACAATTGGATTATTTGTGCAAAATTAGCATTTGTTTCTGGAGTAAAAAATATCCTGAGGGCAGTAGCCGGGTGAATTTCT
>JABWAJ010000438.1 GCA_013361075.1 Saprospiraceae bacterium
AAGTCTTGACCAAAATAGACTTTTTTGATCTGAACAATAAACAGCGAGGGTCATTTGATGTCAAGACAAATAACCCTTATAAACCGGAAACATATAAGCCTTTTCTATCGGAAGCCTACATGGATGTGAGTAGATCCATAATAGATAAAGGGGCGCATCCGGATTATGACTGGCACAAGAATGTTCGGCAATACGCTACATGGGTATCCATGGAAGTTAATACAGAATGCGAAACAGTTGCCTTAGGATATTTCCTTCAGGCATTGGGCGAAGACAGAACCTTATTGGGCATTCTGGCTACTTTTATATTATTGGATAACCGTGGAAAAGAAATTGCCCGTTTTGAAAATATGGAGGACATATTTTTTGGTCAGGGTTTAATGACTTGTGACCAAAAATATTTCTGCCTTAAGTATGGGGGAGCATTTACAGAAAATTCTGAAATGATGTATAATGAACGATTGCGTATTTATGACATTCAAAAAAAGAAAATTATTTATGAATGGGAACTGCCCCAGAGTGATCAATTTCAAAGTACTCCACAAGAGAAAAAAGGAGGATGGGTCTGGATTATAAAATCGTCATCTCCTAATGGTGCAGACCAAGGAAGAGGAGAAATCCCAACTTTTATTGCATTCGACCTTCCTAATCGCCTTATATATACTTCGCCAGAAGATACTCGCTTGCCGTATGTTCGAAGTTTCACCCAGGATGGTTTTGTTATTCAGGATCAGCGAACAAAAGCCTTTGAGCAGATATGGTACAAGGACTGGCAGACGAAAAAGTTTTAATCACTTCAAAAATCCTTTTTTAAATGAGAAAGCAATTTACTTTGGGCATAGTACTTCTGCTACTATGTGGGACTATAATAGCCCAAAATTCAATTATGTATCGTCAATGTAATGAATGTAGCAATACTGGCCTGGATGCCAATGACGATACTCAAACCTTTACTTACGGCGCATCAACGGACTATTTGGTTGAATTGGTCGCTGACGATTATGGCCCCCGGCAGAATGGTACCGATATTTATGACTGGCATGGTGGAATAGATTACAATAGTGCAAATCAAAGTGCAGATATGGGCGACCTGATCCTGGCCATACATGGAGGAACAATTGAGGGAACATTGGTTCAAAATTATAAGCGGCTTATTGTGCAGACTACAAATGGGGTTCAAAACTTTGGTTATGGACACTTTTTTGTTACCGGAGGAGGTAACAATACCCTGCCAGATAGAAGTGGGGGTTGCTGGTTAATGCTCATGACTAATGGGTCTCGCTGTATTGTAACAGTTATCAATGGAACGGTCACAGCCAAAGGCCCTTTACCAGGAAGTGTCATATTTAACGGACAAACCTATACTGTAAGCAATACTATTGCCCAAGGGGAGCCAATAGGACCCACAGGTTATTCAGGGCTAACGGGCGGTGCTCATTTGCATTTGTTTTCAGAACCGGACAATGAAACCAGTGTGGCTGATAACGACACAAAAAACCCGCTACAGTATGTAGACTACACGGCTGCTACCTATGACATTCAACTACGCAAAGTAACTAACTATAACAATAATATTACAGAATCATGGAATGGCACCTCCTATCCTGGTTCCATTGCTTCTCCCATAGTGGTTCGACCTGTCATGGAAAATGAAGACAATAATGCTAATCGTTACAATACCTTAAATGACATAAACCGCGTTGAACTTTTGATAAAAAAGCAATACGAGAGCACCTACAAGCTTATTAAAGGTATTACTCATGAAAGCGATATTAGAGTAGGAGGGCGAATAGGGGAAACAATTTTACCCGACTATATGTACGATGGCGCTCTACCTGAGATTGGCGACTTAACCCGGCAGGGCATTCGTCCATTTGCTTATGCAACTTTTGGTGCTCACCGTTACGACGACTATTATTTTCCCAACTTCACTCCCCGTCTTCATCAGGACACAGATTTGCCACCTGGTACCCTTTCCTACTGCCCCATGAGCAGCCGCTACAACGACGGGCGCTACCAACTCAAAGCGCGCATCACGGATGTACGCAACAACGCAACGGATGGCCCTGTTCAGGAGTTCGTCATTGACAACTACAAACCTTTTATTCAGGAAGTAAAAGTGAACCTGCCGAATGTGACCGAGCCTTTTTATCAGCGTTATTGGGTATGCAATGACAATACTGACTGCAAGGGTATGTACCTGACCACGCCGGGAGCGACCAACAATGAAGTAGCGCTGGCTCAAATCCGAAATGGTATCTGGATCAACGTAACTGCCAGCGAGCCGTTAGCCAACCTGACACTCGACATAGCCGACAGTAATATTCAGGATGTACAGGCCTATGAATCTTTTGAAGACGGGCGCAAATGGCAGTTTGTGATCAACAGCCAGCAAATGTCAACCATTCTGGGCAAACAATCCATAGAATTTCTCTTCTACGGCTACGATTGGAATAATCCGGCTAACCACCTGATCAATCTTAAAACTGCCGACGGCGCACAAACCTGCGTCAAAATTCCGAAACGGGAAGATGCCGATAGCTGGGAGCAGGACCGCACAACCGGGCCGGATGAATTGCATTTTTTCAATCCAAAATGTGGCCAACACGGCCGGTCATCTGTGACCGAAGAAGAACCCGTAGTGGTCATCATCCCCGATGAGAGTTGTTTCAACTATGGCCAGGGCATTACACGGGAGGTGACAGCAGCATCCAATGAATCCGCATCTGATGGTGCGATTACCCTCCATGTGGAAGGCGGCATCGAACCCTACCGCTATGAATGGTGGAATGGAAATACGACCAATCAGGCAACAGGGTTGGCGCCTGGAAATTACTGTGTCAGGGTCTATGATGCACTTTGCTGCGAAACCCAGGTGTGTATTGAGGTTCCGGCCTGTCAAAAAGCAAAACTATCTGCACAAATAACAAAAACCTGTGAAGGCCAGCAAAACTGCAGAAGAATCCGGGTTAAAGGATTTTGTTGATTCACTGAATGTCGGTCAAATCTTCAGGCTCATGCAGGATTCAGGGCTAATCAGTATGGAAACTAACCTTTTGCTGCCTCAGGGTTTTATCCCCGGCACTAAGGCCAGGGTTTATACCGACAGCATAGGAAGCTTGGGACAACAGAATTTGTCTATTTTCAACAGGACTGCCTGCGATGGCATTAATTGTACCGGATTGGTTTGCCATACGGACATTCCCGGTTCGCTACGGGAAGGTGGACATGACACTGGTAGTGAAGATAGCTCCAACTTTGACTTCCAAATCGCGCCTAATCCATCTACAGGGAATTTTATGCTCAAGGTCATCCGGGCAACCTCAAAAAACAGTCATCTTGACCTGCACATCAGGGACGTTACGGGTAGGATCGTTTTACATCGCCAATATGAAACAGTAAGCACAGGCGATGAACTTACTTTAGAAACTCAAAAACTACCTCCTGGGATGTACATGGTCGTATTGGAGTATTCCAATGGAATGAGACGGGTAGAAAAAGTGATCAGGATATAAATTTCTTCATCAGCGAACGTCGGCTATGCATATTTTTTATACTTACTTGCATTGCTGATCGGTATCCATACTTTTACGTCCTAAAGGTCACTCCTGACAGGGAGTTTGCAACACAAGAATAACTGGTTTATAGTTTTGCAGACTCCCCCCTCTTTTCAGAGGAACTTTTGCTCCTGATTCATTTTACTTCACCCCAAACGTCAAATTACCCCAGACGCTTTGCCAATCGGCTTCTTTAGGATTGGAATGCTCAAACAGATGTACGACACTGATCATATTGTCGCCTGAAGCTAAAATGAATTCCACCTGCCCCTGAGCATTCGTACGCAGCAAGGTTGTGGTGATTTCCCCAAGCGCAGGTTTCACCCAGTGGCGCACCAACGCATTGGCCAGAGGCTGATTACGGAATCGAATCTGAAAACTGAGTTTTTGACCCGAACTTAGGGCATAAGGATTATCAGCTGGCAGGATCTGCAAGTCGAAGCCTGTTTTTTCAAAAATTACTTTTCCTGCTTTATCGCCAACCTGGACCAATGTAGCAGCTTCCCTCCGGTATAGCTCGCGGGATCGTTCCTTCAATAGGCCGTGTTGTTTGCGAAATTCCAGGGCTGCGTCAAGGCCGTCTTCCACGAGGTAGTCGTTGAATTTTTCGCCCTCCATTTCGTGGTATTTGTTGTTGGAAGCGAAAGCGAGCAGATGGGTTCCTGCTTTCGGAAACTGCAAAAAGAGGCTGTCGAAGCCGCTTTTTTGCACGAGGGCGAGGCAATCCGTTTCTTTTTTACCGAGTAAAAATTTGAAAGCCACTGCACGATTGGCAGCGCCCCCCCAGGGTTCGCCGGCAAATCCCTCCCCTACCCTGAACCGGATTTGAACCGGCTGGTTTTCCCGAGCAAAAAAAGTGGCCGGTTGCAGCCAGAATTCGTGGGCAAACAATGCGGTTGCCGCTAATACAAACAAAGTTGAAATGATCAATAACTGCTTCATGTTTTTAATCTTTACGATGTACATCAATCTTAGCGCATGTTGGGGAATTCAAATCCCCAACATGCGCGATTAATATATACGACAATAAAGACATTCCGGATACCTATTACTTCCACGAATACACCAGATTAATTTCCGCAGCTGCCACAAACGAATTGACCAGCGAATGCCTCAAAGGAATATCCAACCCAAACCCCGCTTTAAACTGGCCGAAATTTAACCGGCTTTGTTCACCAAAAAACAGCCCCGCTTCTGCGTGCAGGGTGACGCCTAATTGTTCGCCAAAGCCAACATTGACGCCTGTGCCGGCCCACACCAGCTCGCTGATCTGGCAGCGGGCGTTGAGGTCAAGATTGAGCGGTGCACCAGGCACGTATTTCACCCAAAGTGAAGGTTCAATAAAAGACGTTTCGTTGCCAATCCAGGCGGCATCTAAATACCCGCCCAAAACGGCATAAAGGTGTGGCACCCGCCGAATGGCCAAAGGGGGATCCTCTGCAAACCGGGTTTCAAAACCAAATGTTTGTGGTGCCGAAATGCCTGCGTAATACCGATTTTCA
>JABWAJ010000439.1 GCA_013361075.1 Saprospiraceae bacterium
ATACAGCGGCGTAACAAACACAATATCCGTGGCCACAAGGGTCGCATCAAATAAAGTTTTTTCACTTCCGACTGGTTGCGGATACACCCCGACAGAGTGACGGATGTCTTCAAAAGGCGGCATTGGCAGATCGAGCAGGTGCAGCCACTCCGCCTGTGCATCGGCGGGCAGGTGCAGGGCTGCCTGGCGGGCAAGCTGTTCTGAATTGCCGTCGCGGCGGCCACTGCCTAAAATAAAAAGGAAATTGCGTTGCATATTATTTGTGCTAATCGATTGTTAAATTGTGGGTTTCGATTTCTCCGCCAGGTCTTTGACAAACAACAAAAAGGTGCCTGCTGCCATTTGGAGCAATTAAGATTGGTCAGTGAAAGAAAAATCCAATTAACGCCTGACAGGAGGAAAAGATCAATGGATACCGGCGAATTTATTCCTGCACCCAAATGTCGTCCTGCCCGGGTCTTTATTGATCATTCATCAAATCAATCAACTCCTTCATTAATTTATACCCCACCATAGCGGTCATGTGGTGAACATCCCTGACCGGATTGTATTCCACGAGGTCTGCACCGACTACCTCGACCGGGATGTTTTGGAGGATGTGCAGCAGTTCCCGCATCGTCATCCCGCCTGGTTCGTGGTGCGAAATGCCGGGAGCAAAAGCCGGATCAAGGACGTCAATGTCTAAAGAAATGTAGAGCGGAGCTTGCAAAGTTTTTAGAAAATCAAAGCTGAAGTCTTTCATCTCTATGCTTCGCACCCCGAATCGCTGTACTTGTTCGCGTTGATGGGCATTAAAAGTGCGGACCCCGACCTGGGTCAGCGAGTTGATTTTTCCCGTTTCCATCAATCGGGCAAACGGCGACGCATGGGAGTAGGGGTTGTTGTCAAAATTATCGTATAAATCGCCGTGGGCATCCAAATGCAGGATGTTGAGGCTTGGGAAATGATCGGAAAAAGCATCAATGACGGGGTAACTGATGGAATGATCACCACCAATGGACAGGATTTTATGGCCGTCTCTCAACAAGGCAGCAATGGCATTTTTGATGGTTGCAAATGCTCTTTCCGGCCTGGCATCTTCAAAAAAAAGATCTCCTTCGTCTTCATAGGTGAGCCCTTCTTTGATTTCAAGCCCTTTTTCAGAAAAAGCATTGGCAGAACCTTCCCTGTCCATAAGGCGGATGCGCGCCGGAGCCAAAGCCGGGCCTTTCAGAAAGGAAGAATTGTTGTCGTAAGGAATTCCAAGAAGTTTGATCATTGTTAAAACTAGAATTTTGAAATCCGGCTTTGGAATTCAGTTTCTGTAATTGTTTTGAACTGTAAATTCAGATCATTTTTCTTTTTAATTTTTGTATGATGCTCAATATACTTTCTTTTTCCATTTTTCTCTTTGGTGAAAGCCAGGATAATGACAGGGTCGCCTAAAGGTAAATTTACGCTGTTCATACTGGCAGTTCTTGCCATTGTGTAACCATTCTGATACTTAAAAAGGGGGAAATAAACCATGTAGTTGTCAAATATAACATAGACTTCGCCATCTTCGGGGATTTTTACAACAAAAGGGCTGACAACGTCTTTGAAATTAAGAAAATAATCGCAATTAATCCATTGGTTGTTGTTTATTTTAAAATCATAGTAAAAAGTATCAATAAAATTATTTTCATTAAAAACAATTGCAGAATAATTGCACTCCTTTGGATCTGCCCGGGCATAAGTTTTACCAGCCGTGCATAAATTTCTCCTGTAGCTTTCGTTGTAAATGTAATCGTAGATTTGGTTGATTTCCAAATCGGACAGAAAATCAAAATCTGGCATAACATTAGGCTTGTAATATGCCCAGTTGCAAAGTGCCAGGGTATCGCCATCTTTGGTCATTTGTTGGGATTTTTTGGTGTATTTGATCAACCAATCCCTTGGTCTTTTATTTTCTCCGACTTCAATACAAGCTAATGCAGGCCCGGTCACATCCCTGTCCAATTCTTTGGAATGGCAAGCGGTACAATTTTTTGAAAAAAGATTTGCCCCGTTCTGCAGACTGACTAAGAGGTTCTCATTTGATGGAGATGAAAGGAAGTTCCAATGCATCTCACCGCCATCAAAATCGGCAGTAAAGATTTTTATTTCCGGGTTTAAGCCCTGGGCAGGCATTTTTACTGTAATTGGACAATCCGGATTAATGCTGAACTCTGGCCTGGTAAATACCCGAATCATGCCAGCCGATTCGAGTAGCCTGCCATCAGAGGCTACTGTAGGGATTCCGCTCCTGATTAAGTCACCTTTGTTGGTGGTTTCCTGCACACTGATTTCGATTTCTTTGCCTGCAGCATCCGGAAATGTATTCGAACAAAATTTCAGCAAAGTTCCTGATTTGGTAGACAGGGTAGTGTCTTCCCCTGCATTGATTTTGAAAACCTGTTTTGCGATGTTGCCAGGGTTGAATTCGCCAAAAGAGGATTGGGTTTCCAGCTTGCACCCCTGTACAATCATTAAGGCGATACCAATGCAGGGTAATAATTTTTTCATTGGTGCTGATTTTTGGTTAAATATTGTTCATTAGACTTGTTTGAATCCTTTTACAGAAGGATTTTTATACCAATATTTTGCCCTGATAGTCATGTGATTTACGCTTTAGTTTTCTGGGTTTTCCGTTCTTCGTAATCTTTTAAAAGTAAAGTTAGTAGTTCAATTTTTTGATGGTCTGAAGAATTGATTTCGCGAAGATGATCATACAAAAAGGTGATGTCACGAAATTGTATATCCGTGGTAATCCTTCCTTTTAAAAGCGTATTGTCAATTCTTTTAAAAAAGCTTTTGAATGTGTCAAAATCGCAATTTGTTTTTGTTTTTAAATAGGTGTAAAAATTCAGATCAATTGATTCCCGATAAGGGGCCGTTAAATCAGCAAACCATTGTTTTAGCTTTGACAGTTGCCCTTTTTTGAATTGCTCCTCTACAGCTATTTTTAAATAATTAAAATAGGCATTTGAGTCAAATTCAGGCGTTTTAATCCTGCCAATTTCGCTACTAAGCGAATAGTCAATGGTCGCAATTAAGAGGTCGCGGTATTTGATCAACTCGGTAGCTTTGTCGGCTTTATTTTTCATTGCCAAGGACTATCGAATCATAAACCACAACCTTCTCCCACAACTCTTTGCATTCCTCAATAAATTTCAAATGCACCGGCTCCTCCTGATACTTATCCTGGTCTTCTTTTGAATCAAAAGTTACCACCAGACTATAAGAGTAGGAACTGTCAATAACCGGTCGGCTGGTAGGAGCGGGTGTGCCAATGTGCGAAGACCGGACATAGGCGGATTGCTGAATGAAGGCTTTTATAGAAGCTTCAAACTTTTTCCGGGCCTCCAGGTTTTCCGGCTCTTTTAACCAGAAATAGACGGCGTGGACAAAAGGTTCTTTCATGTCAGTAGATTTTTTTGTTGCAGGCAATTGTTCAGACGGCATCGCCGGACTGTCTTTTTTTGCCTCTGTACAGGAAAACAGCAGGCCAAACATAAGCAAGGAGCAGCAAAAAGTTGATTTTTTCATGGATATGAATGCTTTTTATGCAATAATGTAATGCTCAGATTATTCGATGATTAATTTTTCCCGGCGCACTTTTCCGGCTTGCTCCACCACGAGCAGGTAACCCCCGGCGGGCAATTCCCCCAATTCCAGGCGACCGGCTTCGAACTGTGATTTTTTTAACTGCCCCTGCGCATCGTAAAGGCGTACCTCGATGGGGGCGTCTATGGCCGATTCAATGAATACCGCACCGTTGGCAGGATTGGGGAAAATGCGAAGCGGATTGGAGGTTGAGGCGGTTTCCCGCGCATCGGTGACAATAAACTGCATCGGGTGTATCAGGTCTTCTGCCAGCCAAACTGTGTCTTTTAAGACCTGGCCGTCGTGTTCCACGGTGATTTCGTATTGCCCTTTAAAACCCCGAATTGATGCAACGCCGTTTGCAGCAGTGATGGCATACGCGTCCGTCCACCACTCATTAAAAACCAAATCTAAAAAAACTTCACCCGAAGGCTTCAGCGACCAATCCTGACGGAAAATCGGAGCATCGTCATGCCAGTGCGCGCCGTCCCAGAAGCCCCACATCAGGAACGCATCGGTACTGGGGTGGCTGAAAACCATGGTCAGAAAATCACGCAGGTAATTAGCGGCTACCTGTTCGCCCGCGTCGGTATTGATGTCGTATTCGGTAATTTTTGCGCGCAGGCCGAACGATTGATGAAAATCTTCGAGGATGTCGTATACTTTATAAATAGAGGTTGGAAATGCACCGATATGCCCTTGAAAACCAATGCCATCTATATCGCCGCCGCTGGCAAGGATCTCCGAAATGAAGCTTTTGTAGCGGTCGTAGATTTCTCCGCTGCTGTTGTTCTGGCTGATGGTGACGTAATCGTTGAGCCAGGTGCCCACTCCCGGGTCAATTTCTTTGACTTTTTTAAAAATGTCAGCGTAGAGTTCCCTGCCGGTGGTATAGCCAGGTTGCCCCTCAAATGCGTTTTCGAGATCGCGGTTATAAGTGATCTCATTCAAAACATCCCATTCGCGCACCACGTCTGAAAGTCCGGGGAAGGTCAGTGCCGTTTGCAAACGCCCGTCAATGCGATTTTTGAGATAGGGGGGACTGTTGAGGTTGTTGCAAAGGTCTTCCGGGAGATAGGTACAGCCCGGCCAGACTAAGGTATGGCCCCGTACCCGGATGCCCTGGTCCATTAACCATTGCGCAGCATTGGCCACATTTTCAGGCGGACCAAACCACTGTTCCTCCCAACTATCCCATTTTAAGTCGTTTTCAAAAACCACTTCATTAAATCCATGTCCTTGTCCATCGAGGTCGAGGATTTTATTTTGGTACACATTGTCCTGGCAGGGATTGCCGGCAAGGCGACAACCGGTGACTGCCGAGCCAAATCCATAAGCATGTTTCAACATGCGCGCCTGCACCTCCGCATTGGCAATGGACTCATTGTCGGGGCCGGTAACCACCACTGTCAGATCAGCTTTCCGGATTTGTTCGATGCGATCGGCGGCA
>JABWAJ010000440.1 GCA_013361075.1 Saprospiraceae bacterium
AACACCAGGCCGCAGTTTCTGATATCGTATTCAGTCCTGACGGCCGTTGGCTGGCAGCGGCCAGTTATGACGGAACGGTGAGCCTTTGGGAAATGGCGCGGTACAACAGCGATGCTTCTTACCAGCCTACGGTGTTGGACGGCCACAACAGCTGGGTATTATCGATGGCTTTTTCCAATGACAGCCGCAATTTACTGGCCGGTTGTCAGGACGGGAGCATTCATTTCTGGAACCTGGATCCGGAAAACTATGCCAACCAGCTTTGCCTAGATTTGCGCGGTGCGCTCGACGATTCCATCGAAGAAAAAAAGCGACTGGAAGTACGTCAGAAAAAATCTATCCAACAGACTGATTTTGATGAATTAACGCTGGAAGAATACCGCTTGTATTTTGGAGAACCTGACAAGCAAAGGTTGCGGAACAAGCCCAACAATTTGGCTTTGGCCACCGGGATTTCAGTGTGCAGGGGCAGGTGATTATTCAGAAAAATATCCTTTCCGCATGAGCTCTGCCCGGCTTTTTACGTGGAGCTTTCGGTATACGTTTTTCACATGGTAGCGAACGCCATTGATGCTGATGCCCATTTGACCGGCAATGGCCTCATATGTAAACCCGTCGGTGAGTAATCTTACCACTGTGGATTCCTGGTGAGTAAGTTTGGTTTCCGGATTGCCGGTTTGAATGCCCGGGTTAAAATACCGGACAATTCGTTTGGCAACAGACGGACTAAGGAGTGCACCCCCACTATCCAAGGTCTCAATGATTCGGTTTTCCAATTCATGGGGGGGTAAATCTTTGAGCAAATACCCGGTCGCACCGTTGCAAACCGCCCTGAAAACAGCGTCGTAATCATCTACGGCAGTGAACATAACGATTTCTGCTTCCGGCTCCCTTGCGCGTATGGAAGGGATACCGTCAATGCCCGATTTGTCGTACAGGCGAATGTCGAGGAGTACTAAATGGAGGTTGAAGAAATCCCGGTGAAACCGCAGGAATTTTTCAATGGTATCAACGATTAAAACGCATTGTAAGCGTTCGGAGGTTGCAAAGTGATCAGATAATACCTGTCGGGTGATCAGGTCATCTTCAACAATGGCAATGTTGTACTTGTTTAGCCCTGGCTGCCGGGGGTGTGGCGTTTTTGAGCTGGATTCATCTTTGGACATCTTGTGGTGTAAATTTGAATCAATTGAAATACAAATTTGGGCATTATTTCATCAGGAAACAACTACAAAGTAGTACAGGAATACAGGCCTTGCCGGCTTGCACGCTGAATCAAAACAGGAATCAAATTGGAATGAGCACCAGAATGTCCTGGATTCCATCTGATTCTTCCCATTTCAACTGTCCCTTTATGGCCAATAGCCGTGCATTAATGCTTTCTTTCCCCTTGTGAACCGAAGAAGAAGTTGCAGGGTGCAGGCCATTGTAACGATTCAGGATGTGAATGTACAAATGTTGATTTTTTTCAGAAAATTCAATTTCTAAAGTTTGCGAAAGGGTGTGTTTGGCTACATTGGTCAAAATTTCCTGAAAAATCATCAGGGTATGGTGTTTTAAAACAGGTTTGATAAGGGCATCTCTGGGGGAAACAGTACCCTCGTGAATCTTCAACACTTTGACTATGGGTCTGATGGTATTTTCTGCAAAATCGGCCATCCGTTCTATCAGGCCATCCAGGTGGTCACTTTTGGGGTCGAAAGCCCAAATGAAATCGCGCATTGCAGCATAAGCGTTTTTACTCGTCGTTTCAAATTGGGTGAACAATGTTTCCAGGTCTGCTGGTTTTGTTTTTGGAGAGGCAATTTTGGAAGCCATGGCCCGCAAGGCAAATAACCTGCTGCCAAAATCGTCGTGCAGATCATGGACAATTTGGCTTCTGATGGAATATTCCCGCTGGATTTGCCATATTCTGAAGCGATAAACCCCAAAAAGAAAGGCCACTATCAACATTCCTACTAAAGTACGGAACCACCAGGTTTGGTAATATTCAGGTAAAATGTATAGGACTACGCTGAATGGCTGACTCCAGTTACCGGCAGTTGTTATTGCCTGAACCCTGAGGGGATAATGACCGGGGGAAAGGCGCCTCAGGACAAGTTTGCTCCTTGCATCTGAATATTGCCAGGTATCGAAAAGTCCGGAAATAAGGTAACGGTAGCGGACTTTATCTGCTTCAAACAGCTCGCTGGAAAAAAAATGGATTTCAAGCAACGTTTCAGATGGGGGGATCGGCATGATTTCTCCTGCCTGGGGAATCCATTCCACAGGTGATCTTCCCGGAACATTGGGCATTTCTACAATTATTCCAGTTTTCAGACTGAGTGGCTTGGTGATGATTTGTTCCGGATCGAAATGGGTAATACCGTTGACTCCTCCAAAATACAACCGGCCATCTTTTGCGTGGTAATAAGCACCCGAATTAAACTCGTTGCCAGCCAGGCCATGTTCGTGATAAAAATTGTTAAAAACCCCGGCTTTAGTATCCAGGCAACTCATTCCGTTCAATGTGCCAACCCACAATAAGGAATCGCGGCGGCTGCCCAGAATACTGTACACAACATTGTTTGCCAATCCGTTGTGGTAATTATACCAACGCTCTTCACCAGAATCGGACGACAATACGACCATCCCTTGTCCATCGGTTCCTATCCAGATCCGTTCGGCACTATCTTCGTATAAAGCATTGATTTTGGATGCCCTGAGCGCTGCAGGAACGGATATTGTATCTTGTTCAAAAGTCCCTCGTTTCGTTGGAAGGAGCCGGTACAACCCTTTTTCAGTAGCCAGCCAAATGCTGCCGTCTTTTGCAGGCAGCAGGGATTTAACCGGAATATCAGGACCCGACAGGGGGTATGGAGTCAATGAAACCTGATGAAGAATACGGCCATCAGCAATATCCAGACAATAAACCTGGTCAATTTTGGCAGCCAGCCAAACAGTACTGCCTGAGCGGGCAAGATCGTTGACAAAAGAGAGTTGGGGAGCATTTGGATAAAAGTCGAGCAGGCGATTTGCTGTATTGTCAAAAAGCCGCAGCCCGTTAAAACGCTCAAGCGTCAGCCAATAGCGGTTGGATCCAACTGGCAATAGGTCTAAAACCGGTTTAATCTCTGGCATCTTTTTTGCTAAAGCTTGCCTCGGATCAAATTTAAACAAGCCATTGTAGGTGCCAACCAGCAAGCGGCCTTCTTCATCTTCTCTGATAGAACGGATACTCTTATTTTGTAAAAAACTAAATTGCCGGAACCCCGCTTTTTTAGTTGTGTTAACGATAAAAACCCCAACATTCGTCCCCAACCAATACACTTCCCGTTTGTCTACTGTACACAGTCTTAAATTGATGCCCCGCATCGAACCAGGCAGCGTAGTTTCGTCCAATTTATGGACATATTGCTGTACCGCGTTCCAATGAGGCAAAATATCTGTTAATAATTCGTCTTTCATCCGTACAAACTGCCCTGCTTTCCGGTTAATTTGCATGCGGATGCCCACACCCGTCTGCCAGAACAGCGTCATGGAATCTCCCAGGCTGTTCAACATTCCGGAGGATTGCTTGCTGAATGGAGTTGGCTTACCGGCTGAGGTATTGCCTTCGTTATAGATCAAAAAATTCAAGGATTCCAGGCGCTTATCGCGAATGGCAAGCAGGCCCAACTCCAGGCTGTTCGTGCGCAGGTAAAGTGTACTGTCTTTGTTGGAATAACAAATGCCTTTAACCGTTTGGGCATATCCCGGGGGCAACCTGAACCACTCGGTTGTTGTTCCCTGATCCAGCAAATAAATGGCGGAGCCGGCAAGTAAAATCAACCTGCCGTCCTGCAATCGTTCCACCAGGCAGTTGGTATGCCGGGCAACAGAATCCGGCACCCCCAGCTGGCTGGGAGGTACGAGTTGAAGACGGGAAGGGCTGAGAGCCAGCAGCCCTGCATCGCTGCAAATGATCAGGTGCTGCTCCTGGTCTTCGGCAACACTCCTGATGTGGGAAGTTGGGAGGAGCACCGGGCTTGTGCCGGCATTGGAATAGATCTTTACTTCACGGCCATCATACCGGTTCAATCCATTGCTGGTTGCTACCCAAACTAAGCCTTTTTTGTCGTGGTAGATGTCTTTGACATCGCGTGAACTCAACCCCTCTTTTAATCCCAGATAACGCACGGAATATCCCGCACCTTCCTGTCCTTTTACCGGGTTGGCAAAAAGCCAGAAGAGCAGCATGGGCAGGACCAGAACCGGAAGCCGCTGTAAAGAGGGGTCATGTATGGGCGTAGGTAGCAATCCGGGCATAAGCACTTAGGTTGAGCCTAACATAGTCACAAGGTACACGCATTTTGTGGCTATATTCAGGAATTTTTCAGGATACCTGAACCAAATTTTGTGGTACACATTTCAAATACTACATTTATATGTGGTGGCAACCATACATTTTCATGTAGCGTGCTGATTTAATTCAGATTGATCAACCAATCAGTTGGTTTTTTCCATTACTTTGCAGCCAGTTATTTAGGCTACTACAAAAAAAATACCTGTTATTCTTTCCATCCTTATGATTCCGATCAAGCTTTGAGCTTATGCGGTGGGGTTTATAGTCATTTCCCACTATTTCATCTGGTTGATTTTTTTAATTACATTATGTTTTTTTATGATACTTACTTAATAAGTAATCATGGTTTAATACATTTTAATATTAAATATTTTGAACATGAAAAAAACATTTAACCGTAACTCCCGAAACCCTGAGTGAACACTCCCCAATAAATTTTAAGTTTTTGCTCTTACAAATTTCGATCTCTCATGAAACACATTTACGACACTTACCACAACAAACCCTGTTTTCTGCTTACTGTAGTATGCTTAAATCGTTCTATGTCAAATCCCTGATGGTTACGATTAACTTAGTGCATTCTACCCAAAAGTGATTCTGCTTTTTGGGCCTCGTCTGGCGATGCCTTCGGGGAAGTTATGCGACCATCCTTGTGTATCCATTTCCATGAACGTTTTAACCCATTCCTGGCATGCAAGCACTAAAAGAGTTGACTTTATTACTCC
>JABWAJ010000441.1 GCA_013361075.1 Saprospiraceae bacterium
TCGGCGACATCCCAAATGTAGATTGTGCCGGTGGTTTCGAGTGTTACCATGCGGGTGTCATCGGGACTGAAGGCGATCCCAAAAATGACCTGATCTTCGGTTTCAGGCAAAATATACAGGTCGTTAACTGCAAGGTTCGGCAAGTCGCCGCTGATGGGAATCCAGGTAGCTCCGAGGTCGTCGGAGCGGTGAATCCGGGGCGCAAAATCATTATCCCGGTAGCCGGTTTGCGATACAAAAACGCGGTTTGGATTTGTGGGGGAAGCTTTTACCGAAGAAACATAACGGTCGGGAAGTCCATCGTTCAAATTGATTGTCTCCTGGGTGCCGGGATTCACCAGCCATACATTGCCGTCGTTTGTACCAACATAGATCTGGTCAGGATCGAGTGGGCTTTCGTCCAGCGCACTGATGGTGTGAAACCTCGATGCCAATATAAGGCCGTCTGTCAGGTCTCCGGTAATGGGGGTCCAAATCGGCAGATGCCCGTAACCGGCATACAGCCGATAGGTCCCGGTATACATCACCTCAGGATCATGCCTGCTTATCAGGTATTGCATGTCCCAATGCCGGCGGTCACTTGCCTGCAATCCCTCCGTCGCTTCATCGAAATCAAAGCCCCCGTCCGTCGTACCGTAAATATCGCCGTTTTGGGTTTCGTAATAAAATTTGTCCGGGTCCGTCGGATGAAAAGCCGCCTGGAAACCATCCCCGCCAAAACGGCGATCCCAGGCATTGATGTGGCTGGCGTTTCCGGACGATGTCCCGTTATCCTGGGCTCCTCCGTAATATTCAGTCGGATTGTACGGATTGTAGGCGACCCGATAGAATTGGGTAGTTGGGATGTTTTCAGCCCGCGACCAGTTTTGGCCATTGTCTGTACTGCGGTACAACCCGCCATCTGTGGCCAGAAGGAATTGGTCAGGGGCCGGAAAAGCCAGATCGTGGTGGTCAACGTGCGCATCGTTTCCACTGACGCCTTCAAACCATGTTTGGCCCCCATTGGTCGAGCGATAGGTAGTCACCCCCAGAATCCAGATATCCTGGGAGTTGTAGGGGTTAATGCGCACTTTGCCAAAATACCAGGCAAAATTGCTTTGAAAGTTGGTGTTCAGCCCGGTTGTGGGGGTCTGCTGCCAGGTTTGGCCTCCGTTGAACGTTTCATAAAGTCCGCCAAAAGTCAGGTTCCCGCTCGCATAGGTAGCCAGTACATGTTGGTCGTTGTTGGGGTCAATGGCCAGTCCTATCCGGCTCTGTTCGCCTTGCGGAAGCCCGCCCGAAAGTGGCGTCCAGTTGGTACCGCCATCGGTTGATTTCCAGATGCGGGCATTTACCCCCGAGACGATGCTTTGAGAATTGCTCCGAATCCGATCCCAGGCAGCTGCATACAACAAATTGGGATTGGTGGATGAAACGACGAGATCAATGATGCCTGTCTGGTCGGATACAAAAAGGGAAGATTGCCAGTTGGGCGCAGCAAGGTCGGCGCGGTACAGCCCACGGTCGTTGTTTTGCTCAAACGGCAGACCCATCGTCGCTGCATATATTTTTTGCGACCCGGCCGGGTTCACTACGAGTTTAGATATGATGCGTTGGTCTTCAAGCCCCAGGTATTGCCAGGTTTCTCCCTGGTTGGTACTTTTCCAGAGGCCGTTGCCAATAAAAGGGTAGCCACCGATATTGGGGTCGCCCGTGCCAACGTAAACGTGGTCGGGATTGGCCGGATCAAGCACGATGTGTCCAATGGCTAAGTAGCCCTGCCCATCAAAAATGGGGTCCCACGAAGCACCGCCGTTTGTGGTTTTCCAGACACCTCCACCCGAGTATCCTATGTAAATGATGCTGCTGTTGGTGGGGTGCACGGCAATGGTATTCACCCTTGCCCCAATGTTACCTGGGCCTTGCAGGGTCCATGGGGTCGAAATGCCATTGCGGGCCCCTGTTGCGCTTGCATCTTCCCAAGCCTCTGCCATGGCTGCCGCATAAGCTCCGATATCCGGCCGGAAAAACGGGTAATCCCGCATGGCGTAAAACTCCTCCGATGGGCGGAAGGGGAGATTGGTTTTATCCTCCCCCGCTTGTGAACTTTCAAGGACAACGTTCAGGAGGCTTCCACCTATAACGAGGAGCATAACGGCTAAAATCCCGGCTTTTTTTACGGGAACGTGTTGAAAAATCTGGCTTAGTGGCATGCGGGCTTCGTTTTTTAGACCATACTTTTAAAAAAAACAGCTTTTGAGCCCGTAAAATAGGACATATCTTCTTTTTTTAGGCAGTATTGGTTGGGTTGTGTCGGTTGCCTTTCTAAAAAGGTTGCCTGATCAGCAGGGCATTACTAAAATTAATCATTGGGACATTTGCAATTCCACTTCGTTGTGCCTGTAAAGCGATTTCATTTTCTAAAAATGGGAAAGGGTTGTCGCGAAGAATTCGGGGATCAGCAATATACCGCAGGCGCACCAAATAAGCGGGCCTTCCAGTTTTCCGCATCAGGTGGTCATGTAGCACCCGCTTGGAAAATGAAGTTTTACCTTGCCCCGGGTAGCCTAACAACAGAGTCAACTGATTTTTTTCAATTTCCCCTAGAATTGAAAATTGCCGTGCCAATTTATGGTTAATAGCCTCATGTACGGATTTTTCAACCGGGTAAAAGCCACCCTTTGTTTGTTGACCTTCATAAGGCTTCCGCTCCTTTTCTACACAAGATTCATGAATGCCGTAAAACGGTTCCACATAAACATCTGACAAACGCATCCCTTTGTCATCATTGAGCACAACTTCATGGTAAAGACTGGAAAGCCAGGCATCATAAGGATGCAGGGTTTGAATATCGAAATACCCGGGCAGTTTTTGGGCAATGAAGCGGGCTGTCAGGGCGTAAGAGATGGAAGCTTTAGAGGTATCGTCCGGCTGTTCCTGGTCGCTGATCATGCCCAATACATAACCAAGTGAAGTGTGTACGACCGGTCCGCCACTGAATCCTTTGCGGATTTCTTCTGCCTCCATAAGCTGGAACAATGGTCGTGCTTCATTGCTGCTCACAACAGAACCTAATCTTCCCTCGGCGAAACGACCGTGATCAGATACTGCTGCCGGAAAACCATAGGCTGCAAAAGGCGGCAGGTCACTGAATTGAATGTCGAGCAATTGTAGCGGAAGGATGACTAAAGGGATGGAATCGGCGGGAAGCGACAAAAGGGCAATGTCACCTTTGTCCTCGGCAACATGAACCTTTACACGTGCCTCAACGGCTTCTTCTGTTCCGCAGAACTGATCGCCTGATTTGTAAAACCGAACCTCCGGCTTACTGCCTGTCACTCCAGCGACATGCGCACAGGTGAGCACATAAACCTGGCCATCTTTGCCTTTGATCCAAAAGCCCGTACCCCGGCTTTTCCCTTGAATGCGGACAATGGAGCGCCTCAGGTGCTCTTTGGTTGTTGGAAACATAAGCGGGGTTAGGCGGGTTTGCTATCTGATTTTGGATCTTTTTTCCACTTCAGCGTAATTTCCATATTACCTTCTGTGGAGGTTTTTGCGATGATGACGCCAGCTTCCACGTTGAATTTGATGCCAATTTTGCATTCTACTTCATCCGGACTTTGAGGAATGCTCGCAATTTGATGGATGAGTTTACCCGCGATGCCGCGCACCGTTTTCAGCGCGTCTTCAAATTTGCCCCGGGTATTTTCATCGCCAACTTTGGTCATCCCGCCGCTGCGGGTAGGGCTTGTATTGGATTCTTCCACTTCAAAATAAATGACGCCGAGTTCGTCGTCTTGAAACTGGATGGTTTTGAGCATTTTACAGGTTTATTTTTGTTCGATATCTTGTAACCTGATTAAAAAATCGGCCATATTAAGTATGATTGTGCCTTCAATATTACCCAAAACTAATAGATCAGGGTCGCCCGTTACGAGATAATCAGCATTCGAGTCTACGGACAGACCAAGCAGGTAGTTATCACTAATATCTCTACTTCCTTCTTTAATGCTTTTGACTTCAAATTCTACAAGCCTGGTGAGCACAAGTTCGATAAAACGCTTTATTTGATTTGGCCGGACGTATTTTTTAAATTTGTCTCTGGCCATCACTTTTTCATATTCCTTAATGAGATCGGAGGAGTAAACAATAGTTAATTTCGGGTTGGTTAAAAGGCTAAACAACCTGCGCCTCGAAGTCCGATTAATTGTAGCGCTGACGTACCAGTTTGTATCCAAAATGATTCGCAGTTGGTTAGCCATACCTCACAGACCGCACTTCCGATATAATATCTTCTTCACTTAAATCGTCTGTGTCGGGTAGTTTAGCATCCATCTTAGCCCAACGATCTGCAAAAGTCTTTGAAGCTATTTCTGCTGCAATTTTAAGTTGCTCTTCTTTTGAGAATTGAGTGAACAACAATAAATATTCAGCAACACTAATTTCTATGCGCCCTGTTGAGCCTGTTGTTGCCATGCTTAAATTTTTGTTTTACAAAGTTAATGAATTAGCAGCTAAAATGCAAACAGCCCCTTCACTGCACTGCTTTCGGCCTGCTAACTCTTTTAACGTATAAGGGTAAGCACCTCACCGCATCAACACAAACTCCCCTTTCACCAATTCCGGCTCCGCTGCATAAGAAAACCGGTACCGCATCCAATAAATATACACCCCTGCCTGGGCCATTTGCTGTCGGGATTTGCCGTTCCAACCTTCGTTAGGGTCCTCCGTTCGGAACACCACCTGCCCCCAGCGATTGGCAATCAGCAGTTCGTATTCCACCATTTCGCAAGGGGATTGTGGTGAAAATAAATCGTTGATCCCATCGTCGTTCGATGAAAATACGTTGGGGAGAAAAACCTTACAATCGCAATTACGTTCAAATTCAGCCAACTCCACCGAATCTCTGACGACGCAGCCCCCCGATTGGCCCTCAACCCAATACAGTCCGTGAGCGTTTACGGGCAGTGTCGGACCAGTGGAGCCGTCGCTCCAGATGATTTGGTCAAACCGGGAAGGGTCCACTTCAAAAACGACCTCGTCCACCCGGCACAGTGTCGT
>JABWAJ010000442.1 GCA_013361075.1 Saprospiraceae bacterium
GAAGCGGCTCGCAGAGTAAACACAGAGCCTTACAGAGTCCGACTTAAGAACTCCGTAAAAATCTGTGTTCGCTCCGCTGGTCCATTGCTTCAAACCGCCTTGTTAACCATTACCGGATGGCTTTCTCCATAGACCCGGCCCCGAAGCCAGTAAGAAACCCCCAGTATGCCAAGCAAAATAAGCGGCGCAATGAAAGGCGTCTGTGTGGCAATATGCAGCCAGGTAGCGCCGATGAAAGTAAATGCAAAACCCGCATAAGCCCACTCCCTGATTTTTTCGGGCACAGGAATCAACAAAGCTGCCGCACCCAACAATTTTGCAATGCCCAGCATAGGAATAAAATAAACCGGGAAGCCAATGGTTTCAAAAGCCTCCTTTATTGCCGGTTGCCCGCTCAGGTACATGCCTCCGCTTGCCGCCATGGCAGCAGCTACCAGCCCGGTAGCGCCCCAATAAATGATTTTGTCTCTTTTCATTTTTTCAAAAATTTGATGATGGGACAAAGTTATCGGGCTATTAATTTACTTTTGTAATGAGTTTCCTTTTAGAAACTGGTTTCCTTGAAGAAACTATATTGTTTATCAATAACTTGATCCATACCTTTGCCGTATGAATGAACCAATTAGCATAGAAAAGGAAATCACTGAGCCCGGGCATGTTCACGATTGCTGCCAAAACCATACCCAGCGGGTATTGGCCATCCGGGATGCGGTAGAACTGTTGGGAGGCAAGTGGAAAATCCAGATCATCGGAACTTTATTGTTCCGGGGCAAACGGCGCTTTATGGATTTATTGCGGGAAGTGGATGGCATTGCTGCCAAAATGTTGTCAAAAGAGCTTCAGGATCTGGAGGTGAATCAATTGATCAAACGCACGGTGCTCAATACGAAACCCGTAACCGTGGAGTACGAAATTACCGAATACGGCAAATCGCTGGAGCCGCTGTTGCGTACCCTCGTTGACTGGGGGGTTGAGCACCGGAAAAGGATCATGACAAGGGGCAACCAGAATTGATTATTTTCGCTCAGTCCACCAGATCAAACTCAGATTCAGTGCGTTGTGTTTAAATTCATGCTTTTCTAAAATAATTACATCAATATCAAAAATGGTGCGATGGATGTAATTGTTGCGCAACTGATTGGTAAACTCGAGGCCAAGACTCAGGTTATTTTTGATGGAATAGGCAACGCCGAAAAGGATTTGTGGGGTATAGCGGTGATCCAGCCTTGTTCCAAGTTCGATGAAACTGGATTCCAGAGCCTGATTTCCAACAGTGGAGGAGGATATGGTAGTCGGCGGCTCTTCAAACCAGGCTGTTTCGGGGTTGAGTCCCCGGGACCGGAACTGCCGTTTCAGTTCGGCAGCAGCAAGCCAGTTGTTGATCATCCCAAAGGAAAAGGCCATCTTTTTATGGCGGTAGACTACCTTAACCGGCACCTGAAAATTCACCAGTTTAAAAGTAAAGTCGGATTCGCTTTCGGCAATAATTTTCTGTGTAAAAAAATCCCTGAACTTCGAATCAATGTGTTTAGTATGAGCAGAAAAATTAGAAAGCATCCCGACGCTTACGCCTAAATGTTTCCCTTCATCCAAATAATATTCGCTGACCAGGCCAATGGAAGCACTTAGCCCGGGAACATAAGTTGTTTTTATTTCACTATTCCCCGCGATGAACGCGTTCAATTCTTTCCCGGAGATGCCCGCCAGACCAGCATCCATTTTCACTCCAAATAAAAACCGGGACTGAGAACAAATGGGGAAAGTCAGAAGGGAGCAAAGGCAAAGGGAGCATAGCCATTTCATACTTCAAAAGGTTGTTTGAAGTGGAAGACAGGGATGACAATGCTTCGGGTTGGTGATGTTTGCGAAAACGCACAAAGTGCTAAACCCAATTGTCCAGTTCCAGATTAGGAATCCTCGAAAAATGCGCCTGATTATTGGTCACTAGTTTCATTTGATAGTGGAGGGCTGTTGCGCCGATCAGGACATCCGTGTGAGCAACGATTTGGTTGTTGCGTCTCAGATCAGCAAATATTTGTGCAGCAATATTTGCAATTGCTGTATCAAGGGGAATAATTTGAAAGGATTGGATGAGTTGCTCAAATGATTTCAACTGTCCTTTTGCATCTTTGAAAAGTAAACCGTTTATCACTTCATAATAAGAAACAACACTCATACTCAAGTATCCATATTGCTCGTATGCCAATTTCATTTCACGAGACACATTTGCATTATTCCTGAGGTAATAGGAAATTATATCGGTGTCCAGCAAAGGTTCTTTCATAACAGCAGGTCCCGGTCAGAAAATAACTCCTGTCTTGTTTGTCTATTTATTTGAAGAAAATCTTCAAACTCCTCATCCTTCCAGTCACTCCAGGCACCTGCCAATTGTGCTATGTTAGTTGGTTCCTTTGATGCGCGTTGTAAGAGGAGTCCAAGGTAAGCATCCAGAACAGCCAGTTCTTTGGGCGGAAGCTGCCCAAGTTTAGACAAAACAGATTGATATAATTTGGTATCTGACATGATCGTAACTTTTTACAAAGTTAATGCATTTTCAAGAACCAGTCAACACGACCTCTGCCCCTTCCTCCCCAACCAGACTACCAATTGCCACACCCATGCCGCCCATGCGCACCGATACGCTAAGGCGATTGTTCAGGCGCTTGATGATGGGTGATTTTTCAGGCCCGATTCCGAGGATGCCGCTCCACCAGGTATCTACTTCCACCATTGTGCCGGGAAGAATCAACTCATGAAGAAGTTGCAGCAGTGCTTCCTGAATCAGTGGGGTTGTACCAAAATCGTCCGTCATTTCTTCCTCATGTGCCAGGTTTCGTCCACCGCCAAGCAGGATGCGGCCTGCTACATCGCGGAAGTAATAATAGCCACGGTCGTAGTGAAAACAACCTTTGAGTTGCAGCCCGGGAATGGGTTGTGTGATGAGTACCTGGTTGCGGGCGGGTTGCACATCGAGTTCCGGGAGCAGGCGACGGGCAAAGCCGTTGGTGGCCACCAGCACCTGCTGGCAGTGCAGGGTCCAGCCTTGTTTGGTATGAAGCAAAATTTCGTCAGACTGGCTTTCAAGCCCGGCTACTTCAATGCCATTATACATTTCCACGCCCAGGCGATGCGCCAAACGCCACAAGGCATGCATCATGCGCCCTGTATGTATCTGTCCTTCTGCGGAATTGAGCAACAACCCGGTAACGCCCTGAAAACCGGTAGCAGGAATTTGGGCATTGGCCAGCTTGTAAACTTCTTTGCGGCCAATAATATGGGCCAGTTCCCGGTTGAAAGGCCCGATGTGATCCGCACAGCGCTCGAAAACAGCCTGCTCTGTGGCCCGAAAAAGCTCGTATCCTCCATTTTCTTCGTAACCAATGGCGGCATCGCCCAGGCGTTCGCGCAGGCGCTTCAATCCCTGCCAGCGACGGGCAACCAAGGCCCAGACCTCCGCCTCGCTGCGTAGCAACCGGTCGTCCAATAGTTCTGAAATGCTGCCAAAACAGGCAAATCCTGCGTTTCGCGTACTGGCCCCCAGGGGCAGTGTTCCGCGTTCGATGACGACGACACGCAGGTCCGGGGAACGTTCACGCAGGTGAATGGCGGCCGTGAGCCCTACAATGCCGCTGCCAATAACGGCTACATCAATGCCCCGAAAGAAGGTCTCACGCTCCCAGTAACTAAGGGAAGGATACATGGAATTTCGTTTATCGTTGCACCGCCACCGTCATATTCGGGTCGTAATTGCCCTGAATCACCGGTGACTGGCGATTGCCGGTGTAGGTGCGCACGTTTTCGTCTATGAACTTAAATAATTCCTGGAGGGTAACCACGCGATTGCGGTCGGTATCCGCTTCGCCTTTCAGGCCACGGATGAGAAAATGACTGAATACCCCCTGACGCAACCCACTGCTCTCCAGGGATGTTTCTTCCGATTTGGACGACATGATGAGTGCCGTACCTCCTTTGGCCTGGGAAAGCGTTTCGTAATAGGTACTCAGCACATTGGGCAATTGTCCGCTGCGCATAGCCAGCAGGCTGCCGGAGTGACAGGCGTCGGCAATGCAGAGTTTGTATTTAGCCGGGCAACGCCCCAACAGGTCGTTGATCTCGTCGTGGAACAACTTGTTGTTGAATCCGTCGAAATCAATGGGCAAAAAAGCGCCTTTCAAACCATGGCCTGAAAAATAAAGAAAGACCAGATCGTTGGGTCCGGCTTTGCCAAACAGATCCTGCATGGCCGTTTTGATATTGCCTTTTGTAGCGTCTTCATCCACCAGCACCCGCATTTGTTCGTCGGGGATGGCACCACCTTCCGGGCTTTTCAGAAAAGCGTAGATCTGATAGGCATCATTGTCGGGGTAGCGCAATACCGGCATGTGGTTGTAGGAAGAAACACCTACAATGACAGCCCATATCTTCAGGGTATTCGCAGCAGGAGCCGGACGGCGGGTTGGGGTCTGGAATGGCTGTTCTTCTGTCGGGTTTTTATCCCCCATATAGGTGCCGTCTTTCCAAAAACCACTGACGCGGGTACCATCGGACATGGTAAAAGTACCACGGCCATTGAATTCCCCTTTGATCATTTCGCCTTCGTATTTTTCTCCATTGGTATAGGTAACCACACCTACGCCTTGTGGCCAGCCGTATTTAAAATCGCCTTCATAGCGGGCACCATCGCGAAATACGTATTGTCCGCGTCCGTTTTGGCAGTCTCCTTTCTGACAACCGGTTTTCAACGGTGCAGCGGAGGCTGTTTCGCCGACGTATTCTCCGTCTTTCCAAATGCCCGACTGCACGGTACCGTCTTCTTTGGTTAGTTTGCCACTGCCGTTGCGCATCCCGTTCTGGAAACCGCCGGTGTATTGGTCGCCGTTGGGATACTGAAAAGATCCTGCTCCGGAGGGTTTTCCATTGCTGAAAACGCCTTCGTAGCGGCTGCCATCGGGATAAGCCAGCACGCCTTCCCCATTTTGGCAATTGCCGCTGATGCACCCGGATTGCACCACCCCATCATTGGAATTGTCGTTGTG
>JABWAJ010000443.1 GCA_013361075.1 Saprospiraceae bacterium
AAACCCTGAAGAAAGAACGCTGGAAAGTATGGTGACCATGCAAATCCACGATCTGAGCCCGGAGTACATGCAAGCCATCCGTGCCATGGGGTTCAAAGACGCTACCATGGATGATTTGCTTGCCGCAAAAATCCACGATCTGAGCCCCGAATACATCCGGGAAATACAGGCAGCCGGATATAAAAACCTGGACCTGGAAGAAATTCTCAGCTTTAAAATTCACGATGTAGATGCCGATTTCATCCGGTCTGTTGCAAAAACCAGCGGTAACGCACCTGATGCTGATGAGGTACTGAGCGTAAAAATCCACAATGTACAACCGGAAGACATGGCCAAATTCAAAGAGCTGGGGCTTGGCGAGATTTCCATGGAAGATTTGACGGCTTTTGCCATCCACGGCATTGACGCCGCGTACATCAAATCCTGGAAAGATGCAGGGTATCCTGATCTTGATAAAGACGAGTTGCTTTCGGTAAAAATCCACGACGTAACGCCCGAATTTATTCAGGAGTTCAATAAAATCAACAATACCAACATTTCCATAGATAACGCGCTGACCATTAAAATTCACGATGTGAACCCTGAATTCATTAAGAGTTTTGAGGCATTGGGATACAAAAACATGGATCTGGACGAAGTCGTAGGGCTAAAAATACACGATGTAACACCTAAGTTTATTCAGGGGTTTGAACCGCTGGGCTTTAAGCAAATTGACTTAGACGAAGCCATGTCGCTGAAAATTCATGATGTTACGCCTGAATTTATCCGCTCTATGCAGGAAAAAGGCTTCAAAGATTTGTCGCTTGACGAATACATTTCACTGAAAATTATGGGTAGTGCAAACCGCTCCCGGAAAAGAGAAGACTAATCACAACACTCATCCGACTCCGTTTTGGGGGCTAATTTCCCGACTGTTTATTCTGTGGCGCGCCGGAAATTCCGGCGCGTTTTTATTTCCATCAGGTGGTGTGCTCGTTCAGGAGAGGCCAACCGAAGTGATCTCTGATCAACTCCCGCAGCCGCCGCCACAACCACCGCCGCCACAGCCGCTGCTTCCGCAACCACTTCCACCATCCGAGGAGCATCCGCCGCCGTCGCCCCCACTTCCTCCATCGGCACCGCTGGAAAACGCATCTGAGATATCGGTCCAGGCATCGGAAAAGGTATCCGCAATCAAGTCGCTAAGTTCGGCTAGTTCAAGTGAGATGTCTGTTGCCTGCTTAATCAGTTCTTCGCCGACTTCTTCCAGATCTTTACGACGCATTACTGCATCCCATTCTTCCAAAAGGAGGATATTGGTGCCAAGGTGCTGAAAGTGAGCATTGGAGGAAAGATAATTCGTGCGCATTACGAGTCTTTTCAGGTCGCCCCCGGCGGCATCCAGTTCTATCTTAAATCGCTGTTGCAGCGCTTTGCCTTTGTCATTTAATGAATGTATGTTCAGGATGTTCCAGAAGCCGGGCTTAAAATAAGGCACCAGCCAGGGAGAGGGTTTCACATAACGCTGGCTGTAGGAGTAATAACCGCCAACACTTTGGGTAATTGTTCTGACATAAAGCTTCAGCGGAATGCGGGGTTGTTGTTTTTTAAAAGGGATCAACAAAACCGCTTCATGTTGCCGCGCTTCGTATGAAAACAGCCGTGGGCCGCCATAGACATTGCGGGAGGTTTTTCCATCTTTTACCTCTTTTTGGTATTGCAAAACGCCTTTAACGATCAGGTCAAGAAACGTATACTTCAGCATGTCTCTCCCTTTGAATCCATTGGGAAACAGGATCATCAAGATTTCGGCAGGCGTCCAATCCCGGGTCGTTTTTTCCATAATCCGATTTTTATTTTGGGGAAAATCCAGAACCTGTCTAAATCCACTCTTCGAAAATTAAACCCCGAAAAGCGAATGTCGGTACCGGGCCAAATATCGGCTGGGGCTTCAAACCCGAAATACTTTCTATACGATTCAAGTGTTTTTTCGTACCAAAGTCTGAATTTATCTCCCTCGGCGCTACCTCCTTTGGTTGGCCCATGGTGAATATCCCGACCGATGGTATCCTTGCAGAAATCAACCCAGTAAGATTCCGTATACAGCAGATGCAGGTGCCAGGCCTGGTCTACCTGGTCAGAAGGCGTTACGGAATGCCCGCTCACGCAGCATAAAAACAAGAATCTTTTGTATTCCCAGGATACCCGGGAGGCGTAGTCCAGCGACCAGCCGTTTTCGCGTGCCAGGCGGTCTACGAAACCAAGTTGGGCATCGGGATCTCCAAAGTCAAACTTACAGATTTTATCCCAGAGGTGTTGGTGAACCGGTTCCATGCCTGATTTTGCTTGATTACATTACAAGGAATAAGGATACAACACTTCAGTAAGGAACAGTCCCTGAGGCGGCGCGCTTTGGCTTTTTTTCAAAAGGGTTTGTGTGTCTAATGCATAGCGAACTTCGTCGAGGCTGGATTTTCCGAGGCCAACATTGAGACACATTCCAACAATCAGCCGCACCATGCCCCGGAGAAAGCGGTTGGCGGTAAGGTGCAACACCCAGCGGCCGGCATCGTCATCAAAAACCCATTCTGCACGGGTCAGATCGCAATGCATGGTCTTAGCCGAAGCTTCGCTTTTGCAAAAAGGAAAAAACTCCCGATAGTTCATCAGCAGGGCAGCAGCAGCCTGTACCCGATCGCGGTCAGGCAGGGCAGTGTGGCCATACCAGTAACAAGTTTCCTGCTCAAAAGGTATTTTGCGAAAACTCAGGTGATATTCATAGCTGCGCTGAAAAGCATCGAACCGCGCATGGGCTTCCGGATGAACAGGTATGATGCGATGAATGGCAATATCGCGCGGCAAATATTGGTTGAGGCGGCGTTCAAGGGCAGGTAGCAGTACATTGTCGCTGTCAAAATGTGCAAAATACTGCCGGGCATGAACGCCGGTATCGGTGCGTCCACAACCCGTCATGGCAACCGGAGTTCTCAGAATTGTAGAAAATGCCTGCTCCAGAGTTGCCTGCACACTGATCTGGCCTGGTTGCTTTTGCCAGCCGAAATAATGGGTGCCCTGATAGGATAGCTCTGCGAAATAGCGCATGTTAACTTTACTCGGTATGGCACAAAGCTACGCAAAAAAATATGCACCCGACTGCCAGGTTAGCAGTGGGTGCATAAGAGTGGTTGTGCATAGTGAATGTTAGACGCCAATGCGCAATAATCTCTACTTGTGTGGAAAACCACTCCGCATAAGCAATATTCATCTATGCAGAAAATAAAACTATTAAACCATCAGCCAATGATTGAAGCATCTTTGGCGGTCGTTTTGGCATACATCAGTGCAGCACCGGCTAAGGCCAAATCTTTGAGCAATCCGCTGAAATCTCCGGCAGAGGCACTTTTCAGGTGAACAGCAAAAACAAAAATGAGCAACATAACCGCCAGCAATACTGTGGCTAACTTATCATATTTGCCTATCAGCATGCTTACAGTAGCAGCAATTAAACCAGCACCGGAGATGTAAACCAGAATAGGGCTGCCAAAAGCCATGCCAGCCATCATATCCGCTTTCATGAAGTGAAAAACTCCGAAAACAGCGAAAGGAATCGCAAACAGGTACTTCCCTAGGTTGAGAATTGCGTTCATAAATCATGTGTTTAGTTGGTTAAAAAATTCGCTTTGTTTTGATGTATAGACATTCGCTTTCAAAGGTAAAATTATAGTTTGCATTTTAATAATATAGCGGAATGTTTTTAAGAAAGGAGACTAAAGTAAAGCTGTTTGTTTCACACCATAGGACTTATAAGCAATCCTGTTCGGTCTGACTGCATTTTTTACGGCTTTACTGCGAATGCTGACATTCTCGGCAAACACCTCTATTATTGCATCATCGAATGAAAGACTTAGAATGGACAGCCGTAGGGTTCGCTGGCGTAAAGCCTGTTTGGGCTATAATCGGGCGAGAACGAGGGTGGAAAATTATTTCCATTGATTTGATTTTTCTAAAACCCGAATGCAATAATTTTGATGATTAAACAGAGTTATATAAACAATATGATTGCCATAAAATCTTTCAGTGGCAAAGCCGCACTGGCTTATATCCATGACCTTGCCACGCTTAGGATCGAGGTTTTTCGAGAGTTTCCCTACCTCTACGATGGACATATGGCTGCTGAGCAGGAATATCTGCAGGCATTTTTGTCGTCGCCCGACGCCGTACTTGTACTCGCTTTCGATGGAGAGCAGGTCATTGGTGCCTCAACCGGGTTGCCCATGGCCCACGAAACACCAAATATTCAGCAGCCTTTTGTCAAGGAGGGATATGATGTAAACCGGGTATTTTACTACGGCGAGTCGGTGTTGCGAAAATCATATCGCGGCAAGGGCGTAGGATTGGCTTTTTTTGAACACCGGGAGGCCCATGCACGAAGCCTGAAACAGTTTGATTGGGTTTGTTTTTGTGGGGTAATCCGGCCTGAAAACCATCCGCGCCGCCCGGCAGATTTTGTTCAGATATACCGATATCCGGCAGGAACGCGATACCGGTTACGGCGGAAAGTATATATAGCAGATTGGAAACAATAGCAACCGGAAGCATTATTTTTACCAGGTAACCAAGAGCCCTGCGTTTTATAAGCAGCAGGAACGGGAATATGAGAAAACACATCCATATACCCTTTAGCCTGAAAAAAAGCTCAATGAAATTATAATCATACATCATAGAGCTTACTACGAACTGAAAAAGGAAATATACCAGCAGTATTTTGGGAATAAGCATTGCCCTGCTGTTATAAAGCTTAGGGTATTCTTTAACATTGAACAATGCGTAAGCGGCCAATGCGTACAGAAGAAAATCAGAAATACGCATATTTCTGTAAACAAAATAAAATTGCTTGGGTATAAGCCCAAGTGTTCCGTTCTCTACAAAAAAGATCAGAAAGATTCCCCATGCAAGCAATTTCGCATTCAGCGTAAGATAATTTCTTTCTACAAGCACCTCGCTGAAACTCTGTTTGTTGGGCGGCTTTTTGCCTGCCGTTACCCGGAAATTATT
>JABWAJ010000444.1 GCA_013361075.1 Saprospiraceae bacterium
AAATAGCTTTTGTTCTTTTTTCCGGCAAATCCACTATCATATACCCTCAAAATATAGGCCTGGTCTTTAAAAGAAAGGATGTCCCGAAGACTGTACTCAAGTTTGGTCAAACGCAAACCAGGCGACCAGAATATCTGATCCTGCGCCAAAACCCAAAAAGAGCAAAAAAAAGCAAAGAAGAAAGAGAGTTGTTTTTTCACGGCAGATATATTTTAGGGAGTTAATTTCATAGCAAAATAACTTGTTTTACCAATTCTCGTCTAATCTCGTCAATTTATCGAAACATGGGGCATCCCGAATTTTCAGCATCTGGAAAATTCGGGATGGCTCCTAAATACACTATCAAGAGGCTTACTGGCAGTTTTCAGAATAGAAGAAAACGTGCTTCTCCACCTGCGACCACTTCTTATTTTTAGCAAATTCCTTTTTAAAGGCGTCGCATCCGCCGTACAGGCCTGAGAACTCATCTTCGTAGTTCTTCTTACTGATTTTGACAGCTGTTTTATCGCCTTTTTTGAAGTAAAAAGATTTTTTGTCACCCCCGGTCACCTGCATGCCACCTACTGCCAAACCACCTGTTTCAGCAGCCATCGGGTCGAAATAAACCTTGATGCCATTGGCAAAGCCGGGATTGACCAATTGGAGGAGCATGGTCATTTTTTTCTTTTTCACCATTACTTCCGTGGTTTCAAAAAAGACGTAGCCTTGCTTGATGTATTCGGCATGGGCGCTTTTGTCTTCATCCCACCGGGATATCGTATTGGCATCGTCAAGCGCCCGCGAAAGGTTGTCGAAACCAGTTGGAGCCACGTACATGTGCTTTACCTGCTCTGGGGACAGGGTTGTTTTTTTGCCGGCGGCATCTTTGAGTTCGATAGAGCGGATCAGGCCTTTTTTGCGCTTGATGTCGTCCACGAAGCTGGTAATGGTCTCACCGGTATTCAGGGTAACATAGGCTTCTTTGGTGCCGGAAAACCGATAGGCTCCGTCTAAGAAGCTTTGTGCATTCATGGATTGGGCCGCTATAATCAGTAGCCCGAGGGTTAGCATTCTGTTGATCATCTGAAAAGAAATTAATGGTTTTAAATAATGCACAATATAATGATTTTGGGGTAAACCGGCCCAGCCGATGCCCATGTATTTCTTGTAAAACGGGGAAATCAACATGCGTTTTCCGGAAGCCCACTGGCATACCGCAGTTCTGTAACTTCTTGTGGAATTGCCGGATTTATTAACAAATTCCTAAAATCTGTTGTGGAGGAAACAATTCCAGGGATCGCCGGTGTTCTCTTTTCAACAGCCCGGTTCTCCTTTACAATTTTATCGGCGCTTCCGGGTAGGAAAATCCCCAAAACCCCATATCTTTGCAGAAATCTAATTCTTTAAACCTGATTTTATGTCAGAACCAACTTTTGGTAGCGGAATTGCAATGGGCTTCAAACTCGGAGCAACGATCAAAACGGTTGCTACAGCAGAAGCGCAAAAATTACTGAAAGCCATTTCAGGAGCTGGTAAAAGTCAGGGCAGCGATTTGGCAAAAGAGAACTGGATTCAGGTTCCTGTTGCAGATATCATTCCCAAAGACAAGACGGGTAAATAGCTCCTGTATATCTTTTCACTCCTTATTCTCCGTCCTTTTCTATTTCCTGATTCAGCAAAGCCAGCTGGCTATAGATTCTTTCCGATATACTTCGATAGTGTGGGTCTTCATGAAAGAAACTAAAGGCATTCGCTAAAAAATTGCGAAATTCCTCCTGGTTTTCTGCTTGCCCGGCCGGGTCTTGTTCCCAGGCATCCATTGCAAGGCTGAAGTAGCGCAAAGCGCGCTTCCGATCCTGCATTTCCAGGCACAATACACCATGGTTATTGTAAATTCTGGCGGCCATCAATTTAGGGGCAGCTGTGAATTCTTCCAGAAGGATCCCGGCTTCTTCGTAAGTTTTGTCTCCTTCAACCCATCGTTGGGCAAGGCGTTGCAAATGGCCCAGTATGTTCAGATAATTGAGCAAAGACAAGGTTTCTTCCTGAAAATCTCGTTGGTAGATGGCCAGAATGCGCTCGCAATAAACGATCGCCTCATTGAGCTGTTGTTTGTTTTCCGGATCGTTCAGCAAAATAGCCAACAGGCTGTCTAATATTTTGATCACCACCAGATTGCGTTCCTGTTGGGCACTGGGCACACTTTCGGGGATGTTGAGGCGCTCCCAAATGCCGAGGGCTTCGAGCAGGTAGCGTTTGCTGTCAGATAGTTCGCCTAAGTGAAAGTGGAGCAGCCCGTAGTTGTAACAGCAAAAGCCAAAGTCGGGGTGTTCTGCACCGTAAGCTTTTTTATAAATTTCAAAAGCCCGTTCAAAAAGCCGCCTGGCTTCAGCGGGATTAGCCTGGGATTGCAATAAGGCGAGATTGTTGTGTAATTCTGCCATCTGGGCGCTGTTTGGCGGAAACAACTTGTGGCGTACCCGCCGGGCGTTTTTATAACAGGTTTCTGCCTTTTGGCGCAAAGCCTCAGCTTCATCAGGTACATTTTGGGCTTGGGCAAAATACAGCATGCCCAGTCGGTTGGCAGCTACGGCATGCAGGGGCAGGTTTTTTAACGCGAGCGCCTGTTTGGCTGCGTCTTCCAACATAGCTTCCGCCTGTACAAAATTGCCCTCAGATTTGTACACCAGTCCCTGATTGATTTGCATTTCCAGACCGATGGAAGAAGGTTTTTCCTGAAGCAAACCAGCAGCGATATTGAGCAGAACAGCCGCTTCCCGATTTCCACCAAGGGTAACCAATACGCTGATCACTTCATTATAAACAGGCAATAATTCCGGCGTGTCTTTTCCATAATGGTCTTCGATCTGCCTTTTTGCAAAAGCATAGAGCTGCAGGGCTTTTTCAAATTGTGCCCGACTGGCTAAATACTTGATGGCCCGTGCAAAAAGCAGGCTGAAGGCGGTATTGGGTGTTTCGTGCGAGCGTGCGTCAAAATGCTGGGCAAACTCGAGTACATGGGGAATGAGTGCTTCGCACCAATCGGCATTGTTGTGAACAGGATCCGGGAAAAGCTGGCTGTAAAAGTACAACAGCCGCTTTTGCCAGGAGTGGTATGCGTTAGCCGGCAGGTTACTCCGGATGATGAGCTGTACCAGCCGGTGCATGATGAACCGGTCTGAAGTGTCTTTTTGCACCAGAGAGAAGTCGGCGATATAGCGGAAGGTTTCCAAAAAAAAGAAGCGATTGGCAGCTGAAGCATCGAAAGCAGGCCCCATCAGGTACCCGCCTTTTTCGAGCACCCGTTCGTGCAGGCCGTCGGGATGGCAAAAGGCAAAAAATTCAAGTAACTGGATGGCCTCGGCATGGCTTTGGCGGATGCTGTCTAAGGCCATGCTCCAGGTAGTCAGGATGGTTTCTTCGTATTCGCCGGGGATAGTGCCCCCCGGAATTTTCAGGATGGGGATGGGATTGTTGATGTACAATTCCAGAAATTCCTCAAAACTGCATTTCCGGGTGTCAATATAAAACGCAGCATGGATAAGCGCCAGTGGCAGGCCGTCTATCGCTTCCGCTATTTTTTCCACGGCTGATTGTTCTGCCGGAGGCAATTCCTGTAACCGGTGGTGCGATCTTGACAACAAGAGCTGCCGCCCGTCTTCCTTGTCCATTTTGCCTACATCAATGCGCCGGATGTGCAAACCGGTGTTTTCTACCCGTTGGGTGGTGATCAGGATATGGCCACATTCCTTAAGCGGAATAAAGTCATCAATGGTTTTCCATTGCCGTACGTTGTCGATCACCAGCAACCAGTTGTTGTGGGTTTTCAGCCAATTGAACAGGCTTTTCAGGATGGTGTCTTTGGTGCTGACGTCTTTTTCTTCCAAATCAAGCGTTTGGGCAATTCTGGCTGCACTTTGCAGCAGCGATTCCGGGTGCAGGCTTTCCGATTCGCCCGGCGACAAATGGTCGGCGGCGGTATCGGCGCTTAGCCAAAAAATGTACTCGTAGGTTTTTTCTGCTTTAGCCCGGTGTGCAAACTCATTGGCCAGCTGTGTTTTGCCAATGCTGCCAATTCCGGTCAGTACCACTACCCAATTGCGGGTAAAATGGTTGTTGATTTCGGCCAGGTCAGCAGCTCTTCCCTGGAAGTGATTGTTTCGGGGAAGGGGCAGATCGTAGAGGTAGCTTGGGGAGCCTTCCCGCAAAGGCATGCCTTCAATTAGGTTTAGCAAAGCTGCTGTTAACCGGTTGAATTCCCGACTGAGCGTTGCCGGGCCTCTCGTTCCGCTGTTCTGGTCGCTTTCGTATTTTTTATACCGTGCGGAAATTTTGACAATCGCTCCTGATATTGATTTTTGAGGCAGCTGTTCCGACAGTTTCAATAACGCCCCAATGCAGGTTTCCAGCTTGCCTTCAGCAACCCACGCCCGCAGTTGTTTTTTGTCGTAAAGCTCCATTAATTTCTAAAGTCGTTTTTACAAATGTAAGGGATTCTGGTTGTTGGTTGTTTGTTGTTCGTTGTTGGTTGTTCGTTGTTGGTTGTTGGTTGTTTGTTGTTCGTTGTTTGTTGTTCGTTGTTCGTTCTGTTCTCACATCCTCAAATCACCAACTGCTTCTTCCCATTTTTCAAATTGAAAGCTACCCATTACACGATCCATCATGGCGCTAATGGCTGCTGTTTGCAAGTTGCCGATGCTGCCTTCATGGGTATGGTTCAGGGCTGTGGAATAGACGAACTCCCCGTTTTCAATGGCCTGGCCGATTTGTTTGTATGCATCGCGGAACGGAACACCAGCCAGCACCAGCTTGTTGACCTCCTCCACGCTGAACAGGAACTGGTAGCGCTCCGCTTCCAGAATACCGGCTTTTCCTTCGATATTGGACAACATCAGGTGCATCATGGAAAGGCAGCTTTTGAGGTGTTGAATGGCCGGGAAAAGCTGTTCCTTCAGTAGCTGCAGATCGCGGTGGTAGCCCGAAGGCAGATTGGCAGTCAGCATAGCGATATCGGCGGGCAGGGCAATAATTTGGTTGCAAC
>JABWAJ010000445.1 GCA_013361075.1 Saprospiraceae bacterium
AATTGGTACGATCAGGCAATTATTCCCAAGGAAGGGAAGAAGGCGAACAACGCGCACATTATCTCACCAAGCCGGAACAGATTCAGTTCGTTACATACTACAAAGCCGGCCGCAAAAACGGACCTTCTTTCTCGTATTATTTGAGCGGCAACATCATGTCCGTGATGCATTATTCTGAAGGAAGGAAAACCGGGTGCGATACAACATGGTTTGACAAGACGCGGAGTATAATGAATACCATTTGCTACTATGAAAGCGGTTTGCCTCAATATTCCCGCGAA
Organism: Saprospiraceae bacterium; assembly: GCA_013361075.1. Classification (GTDB taxonomy): domain Bacteria; phylum Bacteroidota; class Bacteroidia; order Chitinophagales; family Saprospiraceae; genus JABWAJ01. The sequence continues at coordinate 282 of JABWAJ010000445.1, forward strand.
TATTCAGAGAATGGCAAACTGAAATCACGTATCTATTATGCCAATAAAAACTATACAACGGATTCTTCATTTGTATATAACGAAAACGGGCAGCTTACTAACGAATGGCATCGCAACGCGGTCACAGGTGTTCGATCGACAGAGTATTATCCAAACGGAAACGTAAAAGCCAAAGGAGATTACATTTCGGATTCGAAATACGGATTGTGGGTGTACTACGATTCAACAGGAAAGAAAACGAAAGAAAAAAAAGGTCTACACTTCATTGTTTTTACATTTTGTGCTTAGCGCCCAAAAGTAAATAGAAATTGAGGCAACAATTGCTAAAAATGAATAAAGTCAACATTTTCTGGTTTCGACGCGACTTGCGCCTGCACGACAATGCGGGCCTGTACCACGCCCTGAAGTGTGGACTTCCTGTGCTTCCGCTTTTTATTTTTGATACCCATATTCTGAACGACCTTGAAGACCGGCAGGATGCGCGGGTAGGCTTTTTGCAGGCTACCTTGTCCGAACTGAGCCACTCACTTCAATCCCTGGGAAGCAGTATTTTAATAAAACAGGGCACCCCGGTTGAGGTCTGGAAGGAGTTGCTTGGTCAATTTTCCATTCAGTCCGTTTTTACCAACCGGGATTATGAGCCGTATGCCCTGGAACGCGACCATGCCGTTCAGCAACTGCTCGGGGAGCAACAAATCCAACTGCATTCCTTTAAGGATCATGTCATTTTTGAAAAAGACGAGGTGGTAAAAGACGATGGTTTGCCCTATACCGTTTTCACCCCTTACAGCCGAAAATGGAAATTGAAATTACAAAGCCGGATGTCGGAGTTGATCAATGAAAATGGCGAAACAACTACTTGCTCTTTTTACCTGAAACCTTATCCGAACGAGCACTACTTCAACAATTTTTTTCAAACCCTCCCCTACCCTGTTCCTGCTTTGAAAGAATTGGGGTTTGAACCTTCTACAATAGAAATTCCCCCCAAAACAGTCAGTCGGGCACTCATCAAAAACTACGGCCAAACCCGCGATATTCCGGGAATACCGGGTACTTCCAGGCTGGGCATTCACTTCCGGTTCGGCACCCTCAGCATCCGGGAAAAAGCGCTCCGTGCTGCCCAATTGAGTGAAACCTTCCTCAATGAACTGATCTGGCGCGATTTTTACAGCATGATTCTATGGCATTTTCCGCATGTGGCTACCCGTGCGTTTAAACCCGCCTACGACAAAATCGGATGGCGGTACGACGAAGCCGATTTTCAGCAATGGTGTGCCGGAAAAACCGGCTATCCGCTGGTAGATGCGGGCATGAGGGAACTGAATGCTACCGGTTTTATGCACAACCGGGTACGCATGGTTACAGCGAGCTTCCTGACCAAACACCTGCTTCTCGACTGGCGCTGGGGCGAAGCATATTTTGCAAAAAAACTATTGGATTTCGACTTAGCCAGCAACAACGGCGGGTGGCAATGGGCAGCAGGCAGCGGGACCGATGCAGCCCCTTATTTCAGAGTGTTCAACCCAACAGCACAACAGGAAAAATTCGATAAGGACCTCAACTACATCAAAAGATGGGTGCCGGAATATGGCACCTCCGCTTATCCTAAGCCCATGGTGGACCACAAAATGGCCCGCGAACGGTGTTTGAAGGTGTATAAAGAAGGGTTAGGTGCCTTTTGATCTGGCCAGAAAGCTATCCTGTATTACCAAAATGTCAAGGTCACTGTAAGTTTCAAGATCGGTGAGCAGGTGTAAACAATGTCTGAAAAGAAGGTTTCCAGTTCTGGCGTCACATCGCTATCTTTGGACAATTCAAGCGTTTCAAAAAGAAGATTCTTCCGCAAAAATTTGTTCTAAAAAAATGAACGACCACCATTTTCTCAGAGCCGCCATCGAAATGGCCCGGCAAGGCATGCGCAACAACGAAGGGGGGCCATTCGGAGCCGTCATCGTCAAAGACGGCATCATTGTTGGCCGCGGCAACAACCGCGTCACTTCGACAAACGACCCGACTGCCCATGCCGAAGTAGTGGCCATCCGCGACGCCTGTAAACAGTTGAACACCTTTCAAATGGATGGTTGTGTGCTCTACACCTCGTGCGAGCCCTGCCCGATGTGCCTCGGCGCTATTTATTGGGCGAGGCCGGATCGTATCGTATATGCCTGCACCAAAAAAGATGCTGCGGCCATCGGTTTTGACGATGACTTCATTTACAAAGAGCTGGAACTGCCGCTGCCGGAACGAAAAATCCCCGCCAATCAGGCGCTGGAAGACGAGGGCCGGCAGGTTTTTCAGGAATGGGTGGAAAAAGGGGATAAAACGCAATACTAAAAATAAGACTGCAAGATGCAATTCCGGACACCAAATCCTCAGAAATGATTAACTTTGCGCGCCGTTGAAAAAGAGGCTTAACTTATGTTTGTAATCCATCCTTATCTGAGATTTGCCCTGATCGCCGCGCTGACTGCGGGCGGTGTGGCGTTGTGGTCGTTTTTTGGGTTTTGGTACGGCATCTGGTTTCTGCTGATCGCCATCGTACTGCTTGTGGGGTACTTCATTCTGGGTACCATTGGCCCGGCTGCCAAAGCCATCCAAACGTCCGATTTCGACAAAGCAGAACAGCTGCTCAAGCTCACATTCAAGCCCAACTGGCTCTATTCTGCCAACAAAGCCTACTACTACATCCTGAAAGGCACAATTGCTTTGGCCCGGAAAGACACTGAAGAAGGAGAAAAATGGCTAAAAATAGCTGAACAAATCAAGTTGCCGAGCGATAATGAACGCGCCATGATCCAACTCCAATTGGCCACCATTGCTGCCAACAAGCAAAAATGGAACCAGGCGCAGATTCATTACAAAAATCTGAAAATGCTCAAGATCACCGATGCCAACATCAAAGAGCAAATGAAGCAGTTTGAAGCTGCCTTTGAAAACCGCGGCCAAGCCAAAGCAGCCATTCGCATGGGTAGCCAAAGCGGCATGTTCCAGCCTGGCGGCAAGCGAAGAAGACCCAAAATGAGGTAATGGCCAGGAACGCGAAGTGATATTTTCCGTCGCTTCCTGACCTTATTGCCCTTTAATGTGCCTGATTCTTGTAATTTTGTTCTCATTCAAAATAGCAAGAACTCATGGATGTTGAAATCCTGTCCCGCATACAGTTCGCCTTCACCATCTCTTTTCACTACATTTACCCGCCGCTGAGCATTGGATTGGGGTTGGTCATGGTGGTCATGGAAGGGTTATTCCTGCGCACCCGCAACCCCGTTTATGAGCAGATGGCCCGTTTCTGGACCAAAATTTTTGCCTTGACATTCGGCATTGGCGTTGCTACCGGCATCGTCATGGAATTTGAGTTTGGCACCAACTGGGCGACCTACTCCCGGTATGTGGGCGATATTTTCGGCAGTGCGCTGGCCGCAGAAGGAATTTTCGCTTTTGCCTTAGAAAGTGGTTTCCTTGGCATCCTGATTTTTGGCTGGAACCGAGTGAAACCGCCCGTACACTTCATTGCCACCCTCGGCGTCTGGCTTGGTTCCATGTTCTCAGCAGTCTGGATCGTTGTGGCCAATTCCTGGCAGCAAACACCAGCAGGGTACCACATCGTGGGCGAAGGCATGAACGCCCGCGCCGAAATCACAGATTTTTGGGAGATGGTATTCAATCCTTCCAGCGTTGACCGCATGCTCCACGTTTGGGTGGGCGCATTCCTCGCCGGAACCTTTCTGGTCATGAGTGTCCATGCCTGGTACCTGCTCAAAAACCGGCATATAGAACTGTCGCGCAAAGCCTTTAAAATTGCTCTGGCCATTGCAACGGTCTCCTCGCTTGGCCAATTGTTCATCGGGCACCGGTCGGCAGATGGTGTGGCCCATAACCAACCCGCCAAGCTGGCCGCCTTCGAAGGCCATTTCGACAGCTTAGCCGTAGCTGATTTGTACCTGCTCGGCTGGGTCAGCAAAAAAGAACAAACTACCTCCGGAATAAAAATCCCGGGGGGCTTGTCGTATTTGTTACACCAGGATTTTACAACACCTGTCAAAGGACTGAACGCTTTTCCAGAAGCAGACCGCCCGCCTGCAGTAAATGCCGTTTTCCAATTTTATCACCTGATGGTCGCCATCGGCATGTTTCTGATTGGATTGACGCTTTTGGCCTGCTGGCAATGGTACCGCGGCAAGCTTTTTGACAAGCGCTGGCTGCTCTGGATTTTTGTCATTGCCGTATTACCCCCTCAAATTGCCAACCAGGCCGGATGGTTTGCTGCTGAAATGGGCCGCCAGCCCTGGGTGGTGTACGGATTGCTGCGCACTTCCGATGCGTTATCAAAAACTGTGACGGCTAATCAGGTGCTGTTTTCTCTGATTTTATTCGCCGTCATTTATACCTTATTGCTGTTGTTGTTTTTGTACCTGCTGAACAAAAAGATTCAGCACGGACCAGAGGAAATGGTGGGGAATGTACAATAGCAGGTTTGAGAAAGAATACTCGTTTAGCACGGTAATTTGTTCGCTGATTTATCCCTTTGCAACTTGTCAACTATGGCCACATTTCTTGGAATAGATTATCCTACCTGGTGGTTTTTGGTAGTAGGCGCTTTGTTTAGCGGCTATGCCATCCTGGATGGTTTCGATCTGGGCGCTGGTGCGTGGCACCTGTTTTTTCGTAAAGAAGAGAGCCGCCGCATTGCATTGAATGCCATCGGGCCGGTTTGGGACGGCAATGAAGTGTGG
>JABWAJ010000446.1 GCA_013361075.1 Saprospiraceae bacterium
ATCGGCGGCGCCGACATGCCGGTGGTGATCTCGCTCTACAACGCCTTCACCGGCCTCGCGGTCGCGTTCGAAGGCTACGTGCTGGGCAACGAGGCGCTGATCCGGAATTTGATGGAAACCTACCACATTGATTTGGGAGATGTACAAATAATTGATCCTAAAGCCCCGGAAACGGAGTTAACCCGCATGGCCTATGCAGAAGACCTGTACAGGAAACGCCAGCGCAAAGGGATGAGCTTTTCAAAGTCACAGAAAAACCTGTCGCACCGAAATTATTTTGGTGCCATGATGGTCGAAATGGGCGAAGCAGACGCCGTCATTTCAGGCATTACGCGCAACTATCCCGACACAATCCGACCGGCACTGCAAATTATCGGTACCAAAACGGGGGTGAAAAAAGTAGCGGGCATGTACATCCTGATGACCAAGCAGGGGCCCATCTTTCTTTCGGATACTACGGTTAATTTCAATCCAAGTGTTGAAGAAATTGTCGAAATTACGGAACTGACAGCGCAGGCGGTCCGCAAATTCAACATCGAACCACGCATTGCGCTGCTCAATTATTCCAATTTCGGCAATGCTGCCGGGGAAGATGCGGTAAAAATGAACCGCGCCGTAGCCATTTTGCAGGAAAAATACCCGGATCTGGTTGTTGATGGCGAAATGCAGGCCCACCTTGCCTTCGATACAGAATTGTTGCGCAAAAACCACCCTTTCTGCAAATTAACCAGCGGCCCGGCTAATACCCTGATTTTTCCGAATCTTTCTTCCAGTAATATTGCTTACAACCTGCTTAAAGCGGCAGCTGGGGTGGAAGTCATTGGCCCCATTCTGCTTGGTTTGCGCAAACCCGTACACGTCCTGCAAATGGGCAGCTCTGAACGGGAAATCGTAAACATGGTGGCCTATGCGGTAGTGGAGCATGCAGGGGGGTAAAAAGGTTAATGTGAATGGGGTTGGGGTAAAGCAGGGGTTATCTTTCTGCATGAAGCTGCGTATCGTTCCTTTACCCGGGACACCCCAGCCAACCCTTGTGCTTTTTCCTGCATCCTTTAAGTGCGTTTGAAACGGCAGCCTGCGGGTTGCCCATGATCATAGGAGGCCGGGCATTTTTGTCCGGCTTTTTGTTTTTGGGAAGTAGCGTATCTTTAGGCAATGGAATTCATCAGTGTAGTTGAAAACGCATGGCACTACTGGAGAAAATAGCGGAGGAAGCACTTGCGCTGGGCTGGGTAGACTGGACGGTTACGATCACAGCGTTAATTTATGTGGTGCTGGCGGCCCGGGAAAACCCATGGTGCTGGGTTTGGGGCATTGTCAGCTGCGGATTGTGGGCTTATGCGAGTTTCGCATTTTACCGGCTTTATCTGGATGCACTGTTGCAGCTGTTTTATGTCGTCATGGGATTTGTCGGGTTATATTACTGGAAAGCGGGCAGCGGGCAGACGGATGCGCCCATTCTGCGGCTGCCTTTGCGGCAACACCTGTTCTGGCTGACCGGAGGTTCGGTACTGGCCCTGGCTTTTGGCTATTTTTTCGATACCTGGACACCTGCTGCGGCTACCTACCTGGATGCTTTTGTGACGGTGTTTGCCATGCTGGCTACCTGGTTGATGACCCGCAAGGTGCTGGAAAACTGGCTTTATTGGATCATCATTGACGCCGCGTCCGTTTATCTTTTTGCTTCGCGTGGGGCCTGGTTGTTTTCGGCAGTAATGGTTGTTTATACCGGTATTGCCGTGGCAGCCTATTGGGCGTGGTACAAGAAAGTATAAGTTGTTGACAATGTGAAAATTGCTGTAAATCGGCTTCCCGTCGGGTGTGTTTTTAAATACCTGATGCCAGAAGTCAAAATCTTTGTGGCCTGCCAGTTGCTTTAACAAATCAAAACCATGTATGCATGAAAATACCTTACCATCCGAACTATCCTTCTATTGATGATCTGCGCACCCGCGCCCGGCAACGCATTCCCCGGTTTGCATTTGAATACCTTGACGGCGGCTGCAACGAGGACATTAACCTCCACAAAAACACTGCAGAAATCCGGGAAGTGGAATTAAAACCCTATTATTTAAAAAAATTCGGTACTGCCGATTTGAAAACCGAACTGTTTGGGCAGGTTTACGATGCCCCATTTGGCGTCGCGCCAGTGGGCCTGCAAGGATTGATGTGGCCCAATGCACCGGAAATTCTGGCCAAAGCGGCTATTGCGCACAACATTCCATTTGCCCTGAGCACCGTAACGACTTCAAGCATTGAACAAATTGGCGAGTTGACGGAAGGCAGATTCTGGTATCAGCTTTACCATCCAACGGAAAATGCCCTGCGCGACGACCTGCTCAACCGGGCAGAAGCAGCAGGCTGCCAGGTTCTGGTGATCCTTTGCGATGTGCCTACTTTTGGCTACCGCCCCCGCGATATCCGAAACGGGTTGGCCATGCCGCCCAAAATGACGCTTCGCAACATGTTGCAAATTTTGGGCAAACCAGACTGGGCCTTTAATACCCTGCGGCATGGACAACCCCATTTTGCAACACTGAAAAAATACATGACCCAAAACATGGATATGGGGCAGCTTGGTGCATTCATGAACCAGACTTTTTCAGGGCGACTGAACGAGGCTAAAATCGCCGCAATCCGCGAGCGATGGAAGGGCAAATTGGTGCTGAAAGGGGTAGCAAGTGAAGAAGATACCGATTTGGCCGTCCGGTTGGGGTTGGATGGCATCATTGTATCCAATCACGGGGGCCGGCAATTAGACGCAGGCCAATCTACCATTCATGCACTCGGACCAATTGTGAAGAGCTATGCCGGCAAAATCAAAATAATGCTCGACAGCGGAGTGCGTACCGGGCCGGATATCGCCTGCGCACTGGCGAGTGGTGCCGAATTTGTATTCCTTGGCCGTTCGTTTATGTACGGCGTAGCAGCTTTAGGCAAATATGGCGGGCAACACACGATTGCTATATTGAAAACCCAGTTGAAACAGGTGATGGAACAAATCTGCTGCGAACGGACAGGGGATTTGCCACAGCATCTGGTGAAGCCCTGAATCCAAAATATCGAACAAGGAACACCAAATGCTGAGGTTTTCTGACCCCCCCTCCGCCATTCAACATTCCCTGTTCTATTGTTCCGTAGGTCAATTTCAGTATTTGCCCGGTTGTGGGCCCGATGGTCTCCTCAGAATTAAGCTGTCAGCCGGATAATTTGCTTTCAGTGTATCCATTTGTGCTTTTGCCCAATTGACGAGTACCTGTCGCTGTGCGTCAGTGAGGTTAGCTTCCGGGTGGAGGCCCATCCACGTATAGGAACTCAGGGGCATTTCTTTTTGCTCCACCATTTCTACGACTTCTTCAAATTTGTGGTTTTGTACGGCGATTTTCCGGGTGGTAAACGTAGAGAAATTCAAATGCCGCTTACCATCCTCAACATGCCCTGCAAGCCACCAGGCTACCGGCTGGACATTTGCATACCAGGGGTATTCTGTTTTATTGCTGTGGCAATCGTCGCATGCACCTTTCAAAATCGTGGCCACTTCTGCGGGAACGTCATATTTTGTAGAGACATGTGCCTGTTGGTCGTTAGAGTCGTTTTTTTCAGGCCGTATGAACTGGATGATCACAAGTACGGCGGCTAGTCCGAGGAAAATTTTTTTTAGCATTTTATTGAAATTTAAGTGATGAGGCAACCTTTTAGGCCTGGCGCGGCTACTTTCGGGTTTATTCCGCAAAAACTGGTGGAAAAATCCGGTTTGCCTCAAACAATGGCCCTTGCAAATGTAAGATAGCTTTAGGCAGCAGAATTATTTTTATAAAAAAACTTGCAGGTTTGAAAGCATTATCGTAATATTGCAATAAATAAATTGAAAAACATGGGTGCTACCAAAACTGACCATTTTACTGACCGGCAAAACGAGCTGGCGACCTTAGCCAAAGCGCTGGGGCACCCGGCAAGGGTAGCGATCATTGAATACCTGATCAAGGTGGATACCTGTATTTGCGGAGACATTGTAAATGAGCTGCCATTGGCTCAGCCCACGGTTTCGCAGCACCTGAAGGAGCTCAAAAATGCGGGGCTCATCAAAGGAGAGATCGAAGGGAACGCCATTTGCTACTGTATTGACAATCAGACATGGGCACGTTTTCAGGGCGTATTGAATGAGCTTTTTGGGCGCTATGAAAAAAAGATAGGTAAAGAATTGAATTATTCTGTAATGACCTCGGATGAATTTTTATTTAGAAAGAGAAAAAACGATTCATTTATCTTCAAAGTTTTATCTCAAAGTAGATCCATGCTTGTCGGCGATGAAGAAAAGTTTTATTCTATTGTTTAAATGTCATTTTTTAAATCATTAAATTTTAAGCTTGGAATGATATCTGCAATATTTACATTGGCGGTATTAGTTGTAATGCCAAAAATAAACATTGATTTAGATAATTCTATTCTGAAATTAAATTCTGAAATTGGTGGTTATAATATTAGTTTATTTAATGGCAAATTAGTTTTAGATTTAACTTCCTTTAAAGAAGGCTTGGATTTAAAAGGTGGTATTAGGATTTTATTAAAGGCAGATGTTGAAGGGATTGAGAGTAGTGAACGAGATAATGCTTTAGAATCTGCAAAAGAAATAATATCAAATAGAATTAACTTTCTAGGTGTTTCAGAACCTAATATATCTACTTCTAAAATAAATGAAGAATATAGAATAATAGTTGAGATACCTGGTATTGATAATGTTGCAGATGCAGTTAGTTTAATAGGAAAAACTGCGCAACTTAAATTTAAACAATTAGATCCAACATTACCTTGGTCTGAAGATAAATTTATGGAATATTTTCAAACTCCTATTGTTTGGCAAGACACCGGAATTATTGGTTCTGACTTAAATGGTGTTGATGTTGTTATTGATTAATCTCCAATGCCTGAAGCGAAAATCGGGCCCTAGGGATTAATCAATAACTTTTTCAAAGTACGCATTGTATAATATATCATATTATTAAATAATTGTCAA
>JABWAJ010000447.1 GCA_013361075.1 Saprospiraceae bacterium
CGGGGCAGCCTTCTATTGATACTTCTAAAGGGATTTCAATGGTTCCACAATCATTTGTCACCGTCAGGGTAGCCGTGTAGGTATCCGGGGTAAGGGTGTATTTGTGAACCAATGAGGTGCCGGTAATCCCATTGCCGTAGTCTATTGACCAGATATGGCCAGGTAAAATGCCCGTAGCAGAGAAGGTAACAAGACCACAATTTTCAGATACCAGCGATAAGCCAGGCATTTCTTCTTCAATCTCAACAACAACCTCATCTTCCGTCGTACACAATTCAAAACCTGCCGGCAGGTTATTAGGTGTGGCAATAGAGCGCTGCAAGACATAAGTAGTTGTCTGATTTGGCGTCACCGTGAGGATTTGCGTATCAAAATCAAAATCGTCATTGTCCGGATCTTCCGGGTCATCCGCTGTCGCCACTCCGTTCAATACATTGTACGCCATAATGGAAACTAATGCGTTGTCCACTTCTTCAAACCATTCATAATGAATGGTCACATCGGATAACATGCAAAATGTTTTCCCTAATTCAATTTCACAGCCCGGCGGTATGGTAAGGTCTTCACCCAGGCCAAAGTTATCCGGAATAAGTTCAACCTGATCCACATAGGATCGCACAGTAAAACTAGTACTACCACCGGATGTGTAGAACCAAAGCGCATCATAGGTTTCTCCCTCCGGAACTTCTACACAGGAAACTTTTCTTCGATTGCTGCCTGCAAAAGAGGCCGTTTGGGTAAAAGGCACCGTTAAGGTTGACAGAAAAAGAGATTCACCTAAACTCTCATTAATCTGCCCGACTCCACCTGGACTACCAGTGTGCCTGCTAAATTGAGAAACAATATTATCATCAACTAATTTAGCATTGATAGAAATGCTGCCTGATGATGTATTTCCTGTCGCACATGTGGCATAAAAAGAGCAAAAATAAGTACCCGGGCCAGCGTCCACCGGAGTAAAAACAGATTCTCCGTCACCTCTGGACTGAAGTTGAATAGACCCTGAATTAGCAGTTACGGTTGGCAAAGCAAGATAATCAGGGGTGCCAGTTGCTGAAAACCAGCCGGGTAAGTCGTAACATATCCCAAATATGTTTTGCTCAAGTGACGCCACACTTTCATGCGGCTCTCCGGGATTATTCATAACGACTTCCGGGTTACAAACAAGGTTACAAGGATTATAATAACCAGCATTTACCGGATCATCCGTTGAAAAAAAAGTACAATCGTCTATACAGCGGGTAACTTTGATGGTAATTAATACAGTACTACCATCCGTGCAGCCATCTTTTGTTGGGATGTATTTAAGTTGATGTAATCCCGGTGCACATGGGATGAAACGGATCATGCCTCCGCCAATATCTTCTATGCTATTGGCATCAGGCGTTGTGCTTGTCAAATAACTGACTTCAACTCCCGGTTGATCGTTAGCTAACAGGTCAGCAAGGTCAATGTCCAAAAATCCGGCTTCTTCACAAATCTCCATTTCAAAAGGCTCTCCATCACACCCTTCTGTAAAGTCGTGATTTCCGGAAGCAATGCAAGCACAATCCTCAATGCCTGTAATATTGTATCCCAATGCACACAATATTTTAAGTTCTGCTTCACCTGGCTCAAGTCGCATCCCTAAATCAAACTCAGGTTTCATAAGATAATTGGGCGTCGTTCCATTGCAATTGGGATGCAAATGGCTAAAAGCTCTGCCGTTCAAAAAAGCGCCACCATCACTTACACTTCCTGTATAGACAGGAATGTCGGTGCCTGTTAATGGAGGGAAAACCATATCAATATTATCTGTGGGGTGGCAACTTTTATGCAAATCGCCTGCTGGTATGTTCAAATTCCATTGGTAGGGATTGACCATGTCTTTCGCAACTACATTGTTTCCTCCGGCCAGTTTCAGAAAAGTATCATAGCGCCCATAAGAAATTGCATCGGCTGAAAGATTTGGTATACCTGTAATTGGCTGAATCAATGAGGCAAAGCCCAGAAAATGGAGGGCTTCATGTAATAATACAGAGTACAGATCATAAGCATTCCCCGGAACTGGAAGGCCATCGTCTAAATAGAAAGTCTTATTAAAATCCACAGCCATTTCGCCATGAAAAATAGCTGAAGAAGCTATTTGATCGAAGGCCGTATAATAGCCGTTGTTGATAACCCGCCAGGGTAAACAATCTAAAATCCCTCCTTCCTGGACAACTGAGTTATTATCAAAATAGGGAGATGCACCAGCTAATGTTGCTGTCCCCACATACTGCATAACAGCAGGACTGTTTACGTCCATGAATCTAACATTTACTTCGGCAAGTCCAAATCCTTCACAAGAATAAGATTTCGGAGTGATGAGTTGCGATAAGTATGTAAACACCTTGCAAGCTACCTTGCGTCTGGCAACCCCTGTAGCGCCAGCTTGATCAAATCCTCCTCCAGTTTCAAAAACGCAATCATCAAAAGTCAATTTAAAATAACTTTCTTCCACTCCGGAAATGTCTGTATTGGAAAACTCTCCGCATCCACATTCCTCGGTCAAGTTAGACGATTTTAAAATTTCCTTATCTGTGTAGGTATTCCCGAAGCGATCGTAAAATAGCTTATCTCCTTCTGAAATTAGTGTTGAGTCTTTAATAAAACTGCCACATAGACCAGGCTCTTCCTCTGCCTCATTCGTCTCCACCTCCAGCACCAATTCCCCAATCGCCCCAATTTCACTATTATTCCCGCCTTCTAAATTCGTCAGCTCAAACGTATAGGTTGCACTACTATCCGATTCTTCCAGCACCACCGTAAAGCACTGCACCGTATCGCCTTCCTCAAAAGTCAGGGCTTGCGGGGCATAGCCGGTCAGGTGGGGCAGGGAATCTGTCGCCAGCGCCACATCTACGCTCACCGGACTGCAATAGCACGGGTTTTCTAAGTTTACACAAATTTGTACCGTATCGCCGCCCTGGGCCGCTAAGGTACTGTCGGCAAACGCGACTTCGGTGGCCGGGATGGTGTCAGACTGCGCCACGCTGATGTTGGTGAACGTGGCATTGATGGTGGTGCCACTGCTCGTGCTGAAAGCCGCCATGCCGATCACCACGCAGTCGGTCATGGACAGCGCCGTATTGAAGGCCACATTCCAACTCGTTCCGTTGGTAGACCACGAGCCAATAACCTGCGTGCCGCTTCGGTTGATTTTCAGCCATTGATGCCCGGATGCCGTATAAGAAGCCTGAAACTGGATGCCATTCGTGGTGATCCGCAGGTGCCGGAACACCGAACTGCCTTTTTGGGTCATGATGGCGCCCTTGCGCGCACCTGCTGCGTTGCTTTCGCGCACGAACAAGCCCGCGTAGCCGCCCGACAGCGCCGATACTTTGGCAATGAGTTGGCCGTCGCCGCAAAGTTCCTGGTACACAATTTCCTGATTGTCGGATGTAGCGCCTGATGCCGTCACGGCATTGGTTGAGATGACCACCGTGTCCGGCGCGCATTCATCGTAGGTGGCGCTGTAAGTGGTTGCCGAGCCCAACAATAAATCCTGCCAGGGCGCGCAGGAAACTTTAGAGGACATATTCGACATTATGCGCACGGGGGGGGCAAAGTTGCCTTTGTTTTTTGCGTAAGCGAGGTTACATCCTCTGAATCACCCTTAAACAACGGCTCGTAGCCGCCATTCGTAGCGAACAGATAAACCATCCCGGCCACAAGTAAGGTTGGCAGCGCAAATTTGAAAGCAGAAAGCACATTTTTCATAAGCGGTATTTGGTTTATGTGAAAAAGCAAACACTTCAGGGGTAGTCGAACAGCATTGCCCCGCAAACCAATCAAATTGGAATGCGCAGCGGTGTGTTTGCTCTGTTGTGCCACAAAATGTTGTGGCTTTGTTGTATTTTGACGGCGCAGGCGGGGTAGTTCCCCGAAAGTGCGGGGCGCAAGGAAATCGCCGTCACTTGATGTTGTGGACAAATATAGGTGGTCTTGTCAGAAAAAAGAAGGAGTACCGTGTTAAGTTTTTGTTCGATCAACCTTCCACCCGGTAAATCGTCATCGGTCGAAGCACAAAGCACGAGACGAAAAGCAGGGCACTGGCGCCATCCACCATCCGGCTCGCACTGAAAGAAACAATCACAGACCCGGCGCAAAAGCAGTAAACCTATCAGCATTTTTTCAAGGTTTACTGAAAACACAATCCATCTCTAAACCCACCAATAACTAATAACCAGTAACCAATCCACCACCTAAGCCTTCCCAATCAACCAGGCCGTATACCCCACATACATCACCACCATCGTCCAGCCTTCAATGCGGTAAATGCGCATGGGGCGCAGCACGAAGCAGGAAACAAACAGGATGATGCTGGCACCGATGCAAACCAGAAAATCGGTAACAGTGATTCCGCCCGGAGCAAGTGGGCTGATGGTGGAACTTACCCCAAGGATAAAAAAGATGTTGAAGATATTGGAGCCAACCACGTTACCGATGGCAATGTCGGAATTGCGTTTCATGGTAGCAACCACTGAAGTGGCCAATTCCGGGATGGAGGTACCCACTGCAACCAGCGTCAGGCCGATCACCGAATCGCTTACACCTAAAACTTTGGCGATGGATACGGCATTTTCAACCGTAATTTTTCCGCCGAAAGTGAGGCCTGCGATACCGCCAATAACCATCAAAACCGCCAGCCAGGGGGCGTAATCTTTATGCTTTTCATTGTCCGGAGTGCCCGACATGTCGGTAGACTTGGCCACACCAAACGTATAGTAAATATAAATGGCAAAAAAACTGAGCAGGATGATCCCATCTCCGCGGGTGACCACATTGCCAACCCCGCCAAACAGGAGATCAAATGCAACGACCAATGCAACGATAGCGGCCAGCAGGCTCAGGGGGACTTCTTTCCAGATGGTGTTTTTCTGAATGGTAAGGGGGTAGATGATGGCGCAGATGCCAAGAATCCCCAAGATGTTAAAAATATTGCTGCCAATGACGTTACCGATCGCGACGTCTGCCTGACCATTT
>JABWAJ010000448.1 GCA_013361075.1 Saprospiraceae bacterium
ATGCACGCCGGAGGCGCTGCTGACTGTTGACACTAAAAGCATCTCGTTGCGGCGTATTTATCAGCATATTCCGGATGGGCCGGAGGTGAGGTAAGGGCAATCATTCCCTCTTCGGGGGTTAGGGGCTACAACAACCTTTCCCCCCCATACCACAACACCGGTAAATTGCTGTCGCTCGTCATCTGAATTTTTCCCAATTCGAAGGCTTCTTCAAAGGACAACCCTTCCGCCAATGCCTGGTAAAAACCAATGGAAAATTCTATGGCGGCTTTGTCGCCTACGGCGCTGCTCATTCCCGTCACGTAGAGGCCCAGCGAAGAAATGACTTGTGCCTGTGCTTCGGAATAACAGGAACACAGGGCCACACAACTCATCCGGAATTTCTCTTTGAACAACTTAAACAACCCGTGCAGCTTTTCATTGGGTACCACGTAGCTTTGTCCGGGGGTTTCGCCTTCCAGTTCCAGGCCGCCGCTATGCCCGTGGCCCGAAAAATGAACGATTTGCGGTTTTTCTTTCATCAGGGCAGAAGAGAGGGTACGCAACTGTACCGCAGTTTCGGTTTGCAGTTGAAAGCGGTCGCGGTGGTTGCCTTTCATCAGTTCTTCCTTCACCTCCCGGTATTCGATGTCCACCCGCAGGCGGTTGCTGGTTTCCGGACTGGCGGAAAGAAAAAGGATTTTGTTTTGCCCTTCGGGAATGCCGGGCGGGCGCGGACTGGCCCCATTGTTGTACAGTGGGGGCGAAGAAGGGGGTATTGGCGGACTGCTGAGGTCGAGCCCCCTCGAACCGGATACCGGCAAGAGTTCTTCGTTCATTTTTTCGATGATGCGGCGAATGCCCTGCACCACATCTAGCCAGGCTTCGTCGCGGTCGGCCCATTTGAAAACCGGCATGCCATTTTTGGGCAAAACCTGAATCTGGCCAAAAACCGTACTTTGCCAATCGCAGGCCCGCAATACAACAGGGATGACCCGTACCTGTCCCTGAGCACGGCGCTCCATAGCCGTTTTCACGTCTACCTCCCAAATGTACTGGGTGGCCATGAATCCGGAACTCAGCAACATCAGGATGATATCGGCCTCATAAAGCCTGGTTTTGATCTCCTGATCCCAGGTCTCACCGGGATCAATAGCAGCGTCGTACCAGGGCTCAATCATGCCGTGCATTTTCAGGACAGCGAGGTGCCGAATGAATTCCTGAAGCAGGTCATTATCGGATTTACTATAAGAAATGAATATTTTTTTCATATGGAATTTATCTGCCGTAAATATAACACAAACCCCGATAAGCCCCCTACCCTCCTTTCAACCTGGAGTTGACTTATTTCAGCAACGATCCATTACGCTTCCGGCAGCTCGGATATTGTGGCATGGTAACAACAGGCGTTGAAATAAAATCGTTTTAAGATTATCTTTGCCCTGCTTAGGAACACAGACACAGGAGCAGCGTCTACCATCTAATGTCTGATATCTATTATCTAATATCTCAGTAAAGTAAATAATGGCCACCATTGCCCTCGAAGGCGCCCGTTTTTATGCCTACCATGGTTTTTATGAAGAAGAGCAAATTTTGGGTTGCGAATACATAGTCGATGTATTTGTAGAAGCCGATGTTGATGCTGCTGCCGAAGAAGACGACCTCTTTGCAACCGTCAACTACGAAACGCTTTACCTCATTTGCCAGGTAGAAATGCGCAAGCCTTCGCAATTGATCGAAACCGTCGGACAACGAATCATGACGCGAATTTCAGACATGTTTCCGAACATTTTTGGTGCCAAACTATGCATCCGGAAAATGAATCCGCCTTTGGGCGGGCGGGTAGGCAGTTCTTCCATTACCTTTGCCAACGGAGTTTTTGATTTATTCCAGGAGGGCTAACATCCGGTATCGCAATATTTAAGGATACAACCATGTCGAAAAAAAACAGAACCAAACCAGGCACCTCTCCGGGCACCTTGATTTTTACCGGGAATAAAAAGTTGTCAGAGCCTAATGTTACGCTGGTGCAATACGATGAAGCCGATTACATCGAACGCCATGAAAAAAACCACCTCCCTTCGCTCCGGCCCGGGCGCTTTCTCAACTGGTACGATATTCGGGGGCTGCACCAGATCAATTTAATTGAGCAAATCGGAAAACAGTTCAACATCCATCAACTGGCACTCGAGGATGTACTGGATACCCAGCAACGTCCTAAGTTTGAAGAATACGACAATGGCATCTTTATTACGATACAGGCTCTGACCTACGATCCGGAGCAAATTGAACTCAAAACGGAGCAAATTTCTATTTTTTCGGGCCAAAAAGTGGTCGTCTCCTTTCAGGAAGATGAGAATGAATTGTTCATCCCGATACGGGAACGCATCAGCGCCAGCAAGGGGCGAATCCGCCGCAGGGGTGCCGATTATCTGACCTATGCCCTGCTTGACCTGATTGTGGACAATTATTTCCTGATTCTCGACCAGGTAGAAGACAGCATCGAACAGTTGGAAGTCAACATCGTGCAAAAGCAGGACAACAACTACAAAAACAACATCCACCAACTTAAAATCGTCATCCTCAAACTCAAAAAAATCATTTCCCCGCTTCGCGAAGCGGTCAGCCAGTTCAGCCGGTGCGATGAAAACCATCTGGATAGCGAAACGAGTGTCTTTGTCCGGGATCTCTACGACCACATCATTCAGCTGATTGATATGGTGGATACTTATCGCGACATCATCACCGGACTTCAGGAACTGTACTTAGCGGAGATCAGCCTGCGCATGAACAATGTGATGCAGGTGCTGACCATCATCTCCACCATCTTCATTCCCCTCACTTTTTTGGTGGGTGTGTACGGAATGAATTTTGATACAATGCCTGAATTGCACTGGAGCTGGAGTTACTACGCCCTTTGGGCGGTCATGCTGGCCCTTGTTTTGTTTATGGTACACTATTTCAAGCGGAAAAAGTGGCTTTAAACCTGCAAACAAGGCTTTCCGAATATTCTTTGGAACTTTTTTTAGGGAAATCTTTTTTTATCCGCTCAAACGATTTATTTTTGCGTCCGCATTTACGGAAAAGGAGTTCTGTGGTGCGAAATTGGCTCCGTAGCTTAATGGATAGAGCATCTGACTACGGATCAGAAGGTTAGAGGTTCGAGTCCTCTCGGAGTCACTGAGGTTCAACGGTTTAAAAGAAGAGAACGATGTCTAAGGTTTGTCAATTAACAGGAAAGCGACCCATTTCAGGAAACAGCGTGTCGCACTCCAATCGCAAAACGCGCCGCCGCTTTTTGCCCAATATCCAAACGAAGCGTTTCTTCGTTCCGGAAACGGGTCAGTGGGTCACCATCAAATTGTGTACCAGCGCATTGCGTTCGATCAACAAATTAGGGCTGTACGCCTATCTGAAAAAACTGGAAAGCAAAGGAGTTAAGACCAGCGTTAAGCTGCAGTCTGATCCGGGTTGCTAATTCCTGAAATCTTATTAAGCAATGGCAAAGAAAAGCAAAGGCAACCGCATCCAGATCATTCTGGAATGCACGGAGCACAAAAAACTCGGCCTTCCAGGCACTTCGCGTTACATGACGCAAAAGAACCGCAAAAATACGCCGGATCGTATCGAGTTGCTGAAATACAACCCGGTTCTGAAAAGAAAGACCGTGCATCGCGAAATCAAGTAATTCCCGCTAAGGGAGAGATGGCTTCTTGGGCCGAAGTGTAATAATTTTCTTGATCCACTGATAAAACAATCAAGCGATGGCAAAAGTATCCAAAAACGCAAGGGTAGCACAACGTGCGGCCAACGTCGGCTCAGGCAAAGACCACGTTAAAGTGGTAAAAAGCATCAAAGATCCGAAAACGGGCAAATACTCTTACAAAGAGCAAATCGTTCACAAAGATAAAGTGAAGGAATTCTTCGATAATGTGAAGTAATCAAGGCTGTTCATCAGTCGTTCAAAGCGGCTTCTTCCGGTTTCGGGGGAAGCCGCTTTGGTTTTATTTTTTGAAAATATCCTGGAGCGCAATATCCAGTGCACCTTCATGTTTGTTGGAAAACAAGAGCTTACCATTCGGCGAGATCAAGAAATTGGCCGGTATTTCCCGAACTTCGTATTGATTGGCAACATTAGAAGAAAAAGCGACATTATCTATGGTGTTTATCCATGGAATCTGGAGTTTTTGAGCCACCTTTTTCCAATTAGCCTGGCTTTTATCAATAGAGATACCAATGATTTCCAGGCCTAAGGGCTTATAAGTATCATAAAGTTGCTTTAGATGCGGCATTTCTTCGATGCAGGGACCACACCAGGAAGCCCAGAAATCAATTAGCACATATCGTCCCCGATAATCCTTAAGGGAAACTTCCTTTCCATTAATATCCTTGACAAGAAAATCCGGGCTTACTGCTTCTGTTACTGACTGATCTAGTGCTTTTAACCGGTGATACCATACAGATTGACCCGTAGATTGTAAATTCAAGCTTCGCAAAAAATACTCTTTTTCTGAAGGAGACAGAACGTTTCTTGACAAAAAGATAAAGTCAATAAAATGTGCAAATGATTCCGTACAAGTTCCAGATTGTTGCTGGTGATATCCAAGTATCTCCTCTTTTAGTTGTTGCTTAAGCCTGCTTTTTAATTCGCTGAGTGTATCTGGTGTACTGGAAAATTGTTGTTCAAGCTCCGTAAATGTTTGCATAAATAAAGAAGCTGCTATTTGATTGGGAGAACCGTAAAGGCTAAAAGTAGCCTTTGGCGCATCTATATGGACAGAAATATTTTTTTCCTCGATTGGAAATATTGCAGAAAAAGAGATCTGGCCTTTAAGGTCATTTACGGCAAGTTGCATGGGATAGCAGCTGGCGCCCTGCGGAATAAAACCTTCGGCTTTGAATTGCCCAAACTCAATTTTAGCGATAGCCAGCGTATCCGTTACATCTTTGTTGATATTCCGGATAACTGTCATACCCTCGTTAATTCCGCTTACAGTTCCCCGGA
>JABWAJ010000449.1 GCA_013361075.1 Saprospiraceae bacterium
AACATCGCTGTATTGAATTTTGGTGCCAACAGTGCAGATCCTGTGGATTATGCTGACTTTGCGCACCCGGTGGCAAATGCCGTAGAACAGGGCGAGGCACAAATGGGTATTTTGTTGTGTGGCAGCGGTAACGGCGTAGCGATGACCGCCAATAAGCACAGGGGCATCCGGGCAGCTCTTTGCTGGATGGAAGAAATTGCAAGGCTGGCCCGCCAGCACAACGATGCCAATGTGCTCGCTGTTCCTGCGCGCTTTGTAAGCGAAAAGACAGTGCTGGCTATGGTAGATATTTTTCTGGACACTCCTTTCGAAGGAGGCAGGCACGAGCGAAGAGTGAATAAGATTTGAAGAATTGGCTGCTGATTAGCAATTACTGGTTATTGGTTGCTGAAAAAATGTCCGATGAGCTGTATCCCATCCTGTTCCTGTCAATAACCGATAACAAATAGCCATGTTACGAATACTCTATTTAAGCATGTTGTTGTTCAGCACCACCATAAGCTGGTCGCAGCGCTTAGAAACAAATAAATCTGATGCCGAATGGCAGGCTTTGGCAGATGAACTGGCCCATCGTTTCATCATTACCGACGGACATGTAGATTTGCCTTATCGCCTTAGAGTGCAAAACTTCCGGCTTACCAAAGAACTAATCGGCATTCCCATTGAAACCACATCGGGCGATTTTGATTATGTCCGGGCAAAAAAAGGCGGATTGGATGCCCCTTTTATGTCCATTTACATTCCATCTTCCTATCAGGTAACTGGTGGCGCTAAAATGCTCGCCGATTCCCTGATTGACATGGTGAAAAGTATTGCAACTGCACATCCCGACAAATTTGCCATAGCAGTATCGCCTAAAGAAGTGCGGCGCAATTTCAAAAAAGGACTCATCTCTTTGCCCATGGGCATGGAGAACGGTGCTCCGATCGAAGAAGACCTGGCCAATGTTGCCTATTTTCACCAGAGAGGAATCCGGTACATTACCCTGACGCATGCCACTGACAACAAAATCTGCGACTCCTCCTACGATACTACCCGAACCTGGAATGGCCTTAGCGCTTTCGGACGGGACGTTGTGCGCGAAATGAACAGAACCGGCATCATGATAGACATCTCGCATGTGTCGGACAGCACATTTTACCAGGTAATGGCACTGACTAAAGCCCCCTGCATTGCTTCGCATTCTTCGTGCCGGAAATTTACACCAGGTTTTGAACGCAACATGAACGACGACATGATCCGGGCGCTGGGCCGCAATGGTGGTGTCATCCAGATCAACTTTGGTTCGACATTTTTAGATGCCAAAATTCAGGAACACGAAACCGCTATGCGCAACGAACTTTCTGAAATTTTGGAAGCAAAAGGCCTGAAATACACCGACCCGGCAGCGAAGGAGGTCATTGACGCGTTTCAAAAGTCGCACCCTACCCTTTACTCCGATGTAAAGATGGTGGCCAATCACATTGACCACGTTGTGGCCATTGCAGGCATTGACTATGTTGGCCTGGGCTCAGATTTTGATGGGGTTGGGGATAGTTTGCCCACCGGGCTCAAAGACGTTTCTCAATACCCGAATCTGATTTGCGAATTGCTCAAACGAGGTTATTCGGAGGACGACATTGCTAAAATTTGCTACAAAAACGTGTTCCGCGTTTGGGAAAAAGTAGAAAAGGTAGCGAAAAGCATGAAGTAAACAATAAGTTGGCAGGGAGCTTTGGAAGTAGTTTCATTGCGGACCAACACAAAAAAAATGCCCCAAATTCTATAGGTCAATTAATTAATAATCAATTCATTGAATTGTGCCGCGAGGCTGACAAGCGCCAACTGTATTAAAGCTGTTTCGCATGAAAAAAAACATAATTCTTGCTTCAATTTTCTTTTTCAGCACAGGCCTTTGCAATGCCTGGTCGCAAGCCCCTGCCGCCACAACCGGCGATACCACGATCTACAAAGCAGCGGAAGAAATGCCCCGGTTTCCCGGGTGTGAAAAATTGGATACAACGATCCAGGCCAAAGCACAGTGCGCCCAGCAAAGCTTGCTTAGATTCATCTACCAAAACATCCAATATCCCTATTTTGCCCGGGAAAAAGGTATAGAAGGTACCGTAGTTGTAAGTTTTGTTGTAGAAAAAGACGGGTCAATTACTCAGCCCAAAATAGTAAAAGACATTGGGGAAGGTTGTGGTGTAGAAGCTTTGCGCGTGGTGAGCCTGATGAGTGAATACAACATCCGCTGGGCACCCGGAAAAAATAAAAATCAGGCAGTACGGGTGGCTTTCACCTTGCCTGTACGGTTCAAACTGGAAGAGGCCCCTCCTTTTGTCATGATTGCAGGCGACAGCGTTTGGTCGGTTTTCGATACGCCGCTGACTTATGCAGGCGGGGATTCGGTACTTCAGGTTTATTTGAACAAATCACTCGACTACCCCAAAGCATTTACGGATAGTTGCCGCATTGGTAATATTGACCTTCAACTGCTGGTTCGGCCTAATGGAGACCTGCGCATCCTTGATTTGATTGACTACAATGACCTCGGTACTGATTTTTGGTGGGAATCCATCCAGAATGTGATCTCAACCTGGGGAAACTGGACACCGGCAACCCACAAAGGCCGTAAAGTACCGGCTGCTTACGACATCAGTCTGTCTTTTATACCGGAAGCTCCGGGGTGCAGACAGGTCGTGGATCAGTACACCCGCGCCATCCGGCTTTCCGATGAAGGTACCGCTCTGGTTCAGGATGGAAAACCCGAAGAAGGCCTCGTTAAAATGAGCGAAGCCATCGCCCTGTTTCCAAACAACGCAGCCCTGTTGTTGCTTCGCGGCCAGACTTATCTCGACCTGAACCGCATGCCGGAAGCATGCACAGATCTGAGCAAAGGGAAAAAGATTGCACTGGTAAACTGGTATGATAGCCTGCTGCCCCTGATCTGCAAGGATAAATAGTGTGCCAACTGTCTTTATAGTGCTGGTTGCGCTTGCTTAGCGGAGCAAGAGAAGGGAGGGCACCCTCCGGGGCGCCTCTGCCTGGATCTTCAATGCGTCCGAAAACGCCCGAACTATCGCGGTGCGGACATTGAAGATTGTTTTTCCGTTTCAGAACAATCCAACCCACCGCTTTGGCCGTATATAAGAGCAAAACAACAACCTAAATCATGCAACAAATGATTCGTTCTTTTTTCCTGTTAGTTGTCGGCTCTTATCTGTTGCTGACCTCTACGGCCTGCATTGGCCAAAACTACGATGTCGCTTCCAATTCCAGACCAGTGACCCACGAAACCTGGGATGCTTTGTTGAAAAAGCACGTTTCCGCCAAAGGAGGTGTTGACTATCAGGGGTTTATTCTTGATAGCGTGAAGCTAAACAGCTACCTGAAACTCCTGAGTGAAAACCATCCCAATGCCAAAAACTGGAGCCGGGCCGAGCAATTGGCCTATTGGATCAATGCCTACAATGCTTTTACCGTTAAATTAGTCACCAAGCACTACCCGGTTCAAAGCATCAAGGACATAAAAAAAGGAGTTCCTTTTGTAAATACCGTCTGGGACATCAAATTCATCAAAATTGAAAGCGCTACCTACGACCTGAACAATATTGAACACAGCATCATTCGCCCTAAATTCAAAGACCCACGCATCCATTTTGCGGTGAATTGTGCGTCAGGATCCTGCCCCAGCCTACTCAACGAAGCCTATACCGCCAAACGCCTCGACGAGCAACTGGACAGAGTTGCCCGCAATTTTCTGGCCGATAAATCCAAAAACAAAATTGCTTCGGCTTCAAAAGCTGAATTGTCCAAAATTTTCTCGTGGTACAAAGGCGATTTCACAGAAAAAGGCCAAACACTGGTTGATTTCATCAACAAATATGCCCCGATTAAGCTCGACGCCAAAGCAACCCTTACGTACCTCGACTACGACTGGAGCCTGAACGAAGAAAAGAAAAAATAACGGCTCAACGCATCAAATACACGCTGCCCGTTTTTTCGATTACAGTACCGGATGTTTGTTTCAAACGGATAAAATAGACATAAACGCCTTGGGGCATGGGGCGCCCGTTTTTGTCGCCATCCCATCCAAGTGACAGGTCGTTGGAAATAAAAACCTGCCCCCCCCATCGGTCGTAAATCACCATTTCGTATTCTGCTGCTGTTGCTCCAAATTGAAGCAAAGGTTCAAAGACCCGGTTGATGCCTTCCGGTGCGAAAACGTTGGGAATGAAAACCTTCGGGGTTTGCTCCACACAAATGGTATTGGAACGGGACCGTACCATTTTTGTCGAACCGTCGTGCAGCCTGACTTCGGCAAAGGCGACCACAAAATAGCAGGAGACGCCAGGTTCAGGTCCGGAGAAATCAGCAGTTTCGCTGTACTCCTGCCCTGTGCCTGAAAGAGTGGCCAGCAGGGTTTCCCCGGTTGAGGAGGTGCGGTAAACTTCATAAGAAACCACCGTCGCAGAATCATTGGCATACGCCGCCCAAAACAGATTATTCAGGCCATCATCCGATCCGAAACCCTGAAGACGGGGAGGGCGCACTCCATTCGAGATGGCGACACGAGCGCAACTATCCACTGTCCGGATGCGGTAATAGTCCGGCAATTCGGGCAAATCGACTGAAAGCAGGGTATTGGTTTGCGAAAGGGGGAGGGTGACTGGAAATACGGCTACCTCTTCAAAACTGCCATCCGGCATTGTAGCCGCTTCAATGGCAGCCGATTCAAGGTCCGCTGCGACATTCCAGCTCCATTGCCATTCCAGAGTACCTGCGGCAGTATAGTTTGCATTTTCCATCAAAAGATTCCTGACAGCTTGTACTACGCTGGGCGTCAGACAAGTGGTGTTTGAATTGGAAGACAGACCGGTACCTGCCTGACGGGCCCGTATGAAAAAGCAGTAAGTGTCCTGATCATTAATGCCTTCATAGTTAAAATTCGTTGTATTTCCGGGCACTCCGGCAGCAAGAAATGGCGATTGG
>JABWAJ010000450.1 GCA_013361075.1 Saprospiraceae bacterium
AGCAATATTGGGCTACGAAATGTCAAAAAACGAAGTTGCGTGAACCTTACTATACCATTGGCAGTCAGTAATTTGAGTTTGAACTGATGCGGAAATGTGGCCGTAAAAATAAAATAAATGCTATCTGGTTTCTCCGGATACTTCTTTCAGTGCCTGCTCAAAAGAGGCCACCGAACGCCTGACATCTTCGGGTGTTGTTGCCCAGGAACAGATGCTGACCCGGATCACTTTGCGGCCATGCCAACTGGAGCCCCCAACCCAGCATTCCCGAAGCGCCTGGATCCGTTCCATCGTCTTTACTGTTATTTCGTCCGATGCGCAGCATACCAGCACCTGGTTAAAGACCACCTCATTCAAAACCTCAAATCCTTTGATGGCACGCACCGCATTTGCAAACTGAACCGACCTGTCGTGCATGTTTTCAACCATCCGGGCGATGCCCGCTTTCCCCAGGTACTTCATGGTGGCCCACAACTCTATGATGCGTGCCCTTCGTGACATTTCCGGGGTGTACAACATGCCGTCTCTCTCTTCACTCAGTATGATGTAACTGCCCGACATGTGCAGGGCAGCAACCATGGCTTCTTTATCTTCGCATAGCACGATGCCGCAATCGTAGGGAGTATTCAGGGTTTTATGGCCGTCTACTGCCCAGGAGTTGGCTTTGTGGATTCCTTTGGTCAGGTATTTAAGCGACTCAACGGCTTCGGCCCAAAGGCCAAATGCTCCGTCAATGTGCACCCAGGCACCGGCCTGATTTGCCCGTTCACAGATTTCATCAAAAGCATCAAAGGATCCGCTGTTGACGTTTCCGGCCTGGAGGATGAGCAGCGTTTTGTCATCCAGATCAGGAATCAGATCCGGCCTGATGCGCCCTTGTTCATCCGACTCCACCCACTCGACGTTGTTTTTTCCAAATCCCAGTAAACCAATGGCTTTAAGAATCGTCGAATGCGCCTGTTTACCGGCTACCACCCTGATTTTTGGCGCATCAAAAAGGCCCTGTTCATTGATGTCCCAACCCATTCGTTTGAGCAGGCGGTACCTTGCCGCAGCCAGGCCACAAAAATTGGCTGACGAAGTGCCGCTGACAAATCCGGCAACCGTGCGCCCGGGAAGCCCGAACAGTTCTTTCAGCCAGTTTTCAACCACACTTTCCAGTTTGGCAGAGATGGGCGAAATTACCTGCATGGCCGTATTCTGATCCCAATAAGTAGCAAGGTTTTTAGCAGCAAGTCCCGCCGGAACTGCACTGCCATTGACAAAGCCAAAATACCGCCCGCCAAGTATGGTTGTTGTTGCCGGGCTACCGTATTGATTCAGCAGACTGATCACCGAAGCCGCATCGGTGGATGCTTCCGGCATGCCTTCCTCAAAGTGATTCAAATCCAGCAGCGCTTTTTCCGTCGGAAAGACATTCCTGTCGTAAACCTGCTCCAGATATTGTAAGGCATACTGTTGCGCCTGTTCAAAAATGCTTTTTTCGCGCATTTCCCGGAACATGGCCTCCTGAATCGAATTTTCGGTATTCATGATTAATGATTATCCAGCACCAATTGTACGAGTGCACGCACGCCCAGTCCAAAACCGCTTTCGTCTATGTAAAAATCGGGCGTATGGTGAGAAGGTGCGTCTACCTGACTGACATTTAAAGGTTTGCCACCGAGGAAAAAAAACAAAGCGGGTACTTTTTCTGCATAGTAAGAAAAATCTTCAGCACCGGTGATGGCCTTGATGATCCGGACCTTATTTTCCCCGGCAACTTTTTCCAGTGAGGGGATCATTTTGGCTGCCAGGGCCACGTCGTTGTACGTTACCGGAACGCCTGTTCTGATCTCCACTTCCGCCGTAGCACCTGCACTTTTGGCGATGTTTTCAGCCGTCATTCTGATTTTTTCGTGGATGATGCGTTGCATGGCCGTATCAAGGGTTCTGATGGTCCCGGTCATTTCCACTTCTTCAGGAATGATGTTGTTGCGCACGCCGCCGGCGATTTTCCCGACGGTGACAACAGCAGCTTCATTGGTCAGGTCTACTTGCCGGCTAACGATGGTCTGAAGGCCCAGGATGATCTGTGCCGAAACAACAATGGGATCAACCGAGTCCCATGGCCTTGATCCGTGTGCCTGTTTGCCTTTCACTTTGATGGTAAAGATATCGGCAGCGGCCATCATCCCCATCGTTTTGTACGTAATCGTTCCCACATCCGCTGCACTTGCAATGTGGAGCCCGTACATGACTTCAATTCCGTATTTCTCGATCAGGCCCTGTTTGATCATCAGCTTTGCACCGCCTTCTTCTCCGGGAGGGGCACCTTCTTCTGCGGGTTGGAATACAAAGACAATTTTTCCTTTCAGGTCCTTTTTAATTTTGGTCAGAACGGTAGCAGCCCCCATCAGGATGGCGACGTGGCTATCGTGCCCACAGGCATGCATGATGCCTACTTTTTGTCCGAGGTATTCTGTTTCCTCCTTCGAGGCGAAAGGTAAATTTACCCGTTCGTAAACAGGGAGTCCATCGGTATCAGCACGCAGTCCGACAGTAGGGCCGGGTTTACCGGTTTCCAAAACAGCGACTACGCCGGTAAATGCCATGCCTGTTTCTACTTTCAGTCCCAGTGTTTTCAGGTAATCGGCGATGTAGGCCATCGTTTTGTATTCCCGGTTCGACAATTCCGGGTATTGGTGCAGGTGGCGGCGCCATTTGATGACGTCGGGTTCGATTTCTTTTACCATGGTAGCAACCCGGTCTTCCACTGATTTTTGGGCCATGGCCATTGTAAAGCAAATCAGACAACAAGCGATGGAAAGGAAAAGCGTGCGGTTCATGTTTTTCATACTTTAATGGTACTGCAATCGTTTTGCGAAAGGTAAAAACTATTCGTGGGTTAGCGTCAGGACTTTACTAATTGTTCTGCTTCAGCACATAAAAAGTAGCCATCAAATCAATTTCCCTTTTGCTGCGCCGGTCAATTCCCTTGTATTCCAGATTAAAACAAGCGTCGGTTTGGGGATCAAAAGTTTGCATACCCGATTGGCTCCTTGATTTTTTTCGCGCACCCCAAAGTGCAAATCAATGCGGCAGCAAGAATGATGATACGGCTTTTCATGATCTCATTTTTTAAAGCTCGGGTTGTCACCTTACTGCAACCGGAATGACCCTTTGCTTTCCATCTACTGCAACCCGCAAAAAATAAATGCCTGCAGGCAAATCTGTACGAATGGACAGGCGTTGTTTGCCGCTACCCAGTTCCAGGGATTGCTCCTGAACGGATTGCCCGGTTGCCATTCGCAAAGCATAAGAGCAGTGTGCCGCCTCCGGCAAATCCAACTCCAGACTAAACCCGCCATCATTGGGGTTTGGAAATACCTGTAACCCGAAATCATAGCTTAGTGAACCAGCACTGTTTACCACCACAGCAACCTCCTGACAAAATGTATCCACTTCGCAGGTATTGAAGGCAAACAGGCAAACCAAATAGGTTCCGGATGCCGCATAAAGGTGTGTCGGGTTATTCTCCCCACTGCTGCTGCCGTCGCCGAAATCCCAGGCGAGGGAATCGGCGTTAAGGACAATGCCCGAAAACGCCACTTCGAGCGCGTCAGTGGCGAACGAATACTCTGCAAACGGCGGCGTGCAACTCACCTGCAGCAACTGGCACAACGTATCCGTTCCACAGGTATTCGCTACAAACTGGCAGATGTTGTACGTACCTGCTTCCGCATACACGTGGACCGCATTACTGCCTGTCGCGGACGTACCATCGCCAAGATCCCAGAAAATAGAGTCTGCGTTCGAGGCCGTGCTCGCAAACGAAACATGAAGCTCGCTGACACCTGTTGAGAAGCCAGCTACTGGCCCTATGCACCCCAATTGCAAGTTTTGCGCATAAGCCCTGCTGCCGCCCACTTCCGGCCGGTCTTCCGTCCAGGCACCGGTAACTTGCCCGTTAAAAGGCCGGTTAAGATGGGTTCTGGATTTTACGCCATTGTCATTCGTGCCCATGGGGCGGGTGTGTTCCGGCCAGAAAAAATCGCCATTGGCATCAAGGTAAACCGCCAGAATATCTTTGGGAAACACTCCGTTGGAATTTCCATCCGAAATAAGAAATACAGGTTGATCATCAATGAGTTGCAACTCGCCCCGATGTGAAATATAATCAGGACTTACGGGATAAACTTCTTTTCCCAGGTTCGATAGCAACCGGTTGCCCGTTGTTTTGTCGAATTTCTGCACATACTCCCCGACCGACCCCTGCGAATTGTCGCTGTATTCACAAATAGCCCAGACAACTTCAGAACCGCTCTGGAAAGCGATTTGTACCTCCCTTTCAAAAAAAGCGGTTTGGGTAGAAAAATCCGAGCCGTTGATACCCCAGGGCAGGCTGCCGTCCGGGTTGATGAGCAGATGGTTGAACCAGTGCTTGGCTTCCTTCATGTCGTCGGTGGTGTCGCCGAACTTCGCGATCTCGGCCACGGAGAAGAGCAGTTCCTGCTTGCCGGTGACGAGGCTGACGGTCCAGATGCCCGAATCCCTGGGAGCCAGTTCCGTCGCCGGATCGGGGATGCCCGCATAACCGTAGCCCGGCCTGACGTCGTTGAGCCGGCGGAAATCCGTCGTGATGGCGGACTGCCCATCGGGACGCAGGGTGTAGATTGCAGCGGGGATGGTGCGGAGCTTTTTCGTCTTCACGTCGAGGATGCGGCAGACAAAGCGGTCGCCCTCGCGGTCGTTCCACAGCACGGTCGACCCTGACCCTGGCACCCACTGCAACATGCAGCCCTGTTGCCAATTCCACGCACGGCTCTGGCCGAGGGGAATCCAGCGGTCGCCCTCATGCAAATCGATGATGCCGACCTGGATGACATCATCAGGCTTGGGCGAGCGGTGTTCAAAGTCCACTTCCATGCCCAGGACATACCGGCCCGTCGGATCGAACTGAAGCTTGTCGT
>JABWAJ010000451.1 GCA_013361075.1 Saprospiraceae bacterium
ACGAACGCGAACCTTCTCCGGAAGAATTGGCCGAATTACTTGAAATACCGAGCGAAGAAGTAGAAACAACGCTGGGGGTTGCGGCCCGCCACGTGTCTATGGACGCACCTTTCGTAGAGGGCGAAGACAACTCACTACTCGATGTCCTTGAAAACATCGGTACACCCAATACGGACCAGTCACTGGAATACAATGAATCGCTGCGCCGGGAAATTGAACGTTCCCTCAGCACACTCACCGATCGCCAGTGCGATGTCATCAAATTGTATTTTGGAATTGGCGTGGAACACCCGATGTCGCTGGAAGACATTGGCGATAAATTCGGGCTTACCCGCGAACGCGTTCGACAGATTAAAGACAAAGCCATCAACAAGCTTAGATCTGCCAACCGCAGCAAATTGCTCAAAAATTACTTAGGGGCCTGATTTTTTCGGAATCCTGCAAAAAGAAAAGAGTCGCTCCGGACCTCCGGGGCGACTCTTTTTTAATTAACAATTTTATCGCATTTAATTTTTACTCCGCTAAAGTTTTCCTGCAAGTAAAAATCAAAAACCAGAAAGACTGCACACAGGGTGACAAGTAAGCCGTATGCAACCCCCAACTGGCAGCAGCACAGACCACAATGCCTAAAGTGGTTCGTCTTCTCCATCCTCTACAATGTGCAGAGGGCGATTGATGCTTTGCTGAAGGGAAATAAACGTTTCCGTACGCTGGATACCGGCTATTTTCTGGATTTTGTCGTGAAGGACTTCGCGGAGGTGGTTGGTATCGCGGCAAACGATTTTTGCAAAGATGTTGTAAAGGCCGGTGGTGTAATGGGCGTCCACGATTTCGGGAATGTTCTCCAATTCACGGGCGACATCATCATAGAGCGAACTTTTATCCAAATAAATGCCGAGGAAAGCACAGATGTCATAGCCCAATTTACCCTGGTCCACATTCAGGCTGTAGCCGGTTACGATCCCTGCGTCTTCCAGTTTTTTCATCCGAACATGTATCGTTCCTCCAGATACAAACAGCTGCTGGGCAATATCGGTGTAGGCCTGTTTGGCATTTTGCATTAAAATTGATAAGATTTTCCGGTCGAGCTTATCCACATCTTTGTTTTTACGCTGCTTGAAAAAATGGCAGTTTTTGCAAATATACGCTTCGCATTTTATAGGATGTAAAAAAAATATGGCTTTTGGTTTAAATTTTTACAAAAAATAAAAAAACAGCTTCGGTTTTCTGGCGGATGCCAAATGCGATTTGTTCACCAAAGCGTTAGAACATAACACCGCTTTCAACATTAATCTGCTAATTTTGTATTTAGTCTTACACCATATTTGAAAAAACAATGGACAATCACCAACGTCGCCCGCTGGAATCTGCAAAAATCTGGATGCCCCTTGCGCTCTCTGTCGTTCTTGTGCTCGGGATCATCATTGGCGGCCGCCTGCAGCAGATCGCTCCTGCTGTTTACATCGACCGGACTGATGATTATCAATCGCAGGTTTGGAAGCAGGGAACCATTGAGGAGCTGATCCGTTACGTAGAGGCCAAGTATGTAGACAGTACAGACCGCCAGGCTCTGACTGCGGCTGCCATCAACAGCATTCTGAATGACCTCGATCCGCATTCCAGTTTTATTCCGGCGGAGGAGCTGGCCGAAGTCAACGACCAGTTGGAGGGTAATTTCGACGGCATTGGGGTGGAATTCCTCATGCTGGACGATACCATTGTAGTCGTGGCGCCTATGGCCGGCGGGCCTTCCGAAGCAGCAGGCATCCTTGCCGGCGATAAAATTGTCCAGATTGAAGACTCCATTATTGTGGGTCACAACCTAAAAGCTGAAGACATCATCAACATGCTCCGCGGGGAGAAAGGCACGGAAGTTAAGATCGGGGTGCTGCGTGCAGGGGAGAAGCGGATTCGAAAATTTACGGTTAAACGCGATAAAATTCCTGTTCACAGCGTGGAAGTAGCTTACATGCTCAACAAAAATACCGGCTACATCAAAATCATCCGGTTTAGTGCCAATACCTACGAAGAATTCATGAAAGGCCTGGAAGCACTTTCTGCAAAAGGTCTGAAAAACATTGTTTTGGATTTGCGGTACAATCCCGGAGGTTATCTGCAACAGGCAACTAACATGCTTTCGCAGTTTTTTAAAGAAAAAGACAAACTGCTTGTTTACACACAGGGCAGGACCGTTAGCCGGACCGATTACAAAACGACCGGGCGGCCCCTCTACGATATTGACAACCTGGTGGTATTGATTGACGAAGGCTCGGCTTCTGCCAGCGAAATCATTGCCGGTGCCATCCAGGATCACGACCGCGGGCTCATTGTAGGCCGGCGTTCTTTTGGCAAAGGCCTGGTGCAGGAGCAGTACCGCCTTAGTGATGGCTCTGCCCTGCGGCTCACCGTAGCGCGCTATTATACACCTTCGGGAAGGTCCATTCAGAAACCGTACAAAGGCAATGCCGAATATGAAGAAGATGTGTTCAATCGCTACCAGTCGGGCGAAATTTTTTCTGCGGATAAAAATGTGGTAAAAGATTCTACTAAGTTTTACACCAGTGGCGGTCATGTGGTATTTGGCGGTGGTGGCATCATGCCCGATGTTTTTGTACCAGTTGATTCTACCCTGATGAATGATTATTATCTGGAATTGCGCCAGCAGGTATCCGGATTTGTGTTTAACTACATGCAGCAGCACGAAAAGAGCTTCAAGGGCTATCAGTTGGCCTCTTTCCGGAACAATTTTTATACCAGTGATGAAATTTACCGGCAGTTTCTCAAATACGCAGAAGCGAAGGGGGTAAAAAAGAGAAACAAGGAAGGAGCTTCCATCAAAAAAGAGATCAAACTCTTCATCAAAGCCCGCGTTGCCCGCCATCTTTTTGGAGAAGAAGGCTTTTATACGGTTTGGAATGATGCAGACAATGTGGTGAAAAAAGCCCTTGAGCTTTTGGGCAATCCCGATCCCATTGCGGCCGTGAAAAAGTAAAAGCGCCAAATGAACCGGATGCCATGAACGATACGCCATTTTCCTTAGTCCCTCAAGCTTTGCTTCGGCGGGAAAAACAAATTTTATGGCTTTCGCTGGGATTGTTGTTGCCCGCCATGTTGTGGCAACTGGGCGTTCAGCCTTTGTTTCTGGAAGAGCCGCGCCGCATCATGATTGCCCTCGAGATGGCCGAAAACGGCAACGGGTGGGCGCCTACCGAACTGGGCGATTTTTACTACAAAAAACCCCCGGTGTTTAACTGGATTTTGCTGGCAAGTTCCTGGCTTTGCGGAGGGTATTCCGAGTTTGCTTTCCGGCTGCCTACCGTTTTATCAACCCTGTTGCTGACGTTTCTGGTGTTTTTATTGGGGCGGCGGTATGTTGGTGAGCGGTTTGGTGCATTCAGCGCCTTGCTTTTCCTCACAGGCGGCGGCATCCTGCTCTATTTTTCCACGCTGGCCGAAATTGACCTGTTCTATTCCCTGGTTACTTTTGCGAGCTTCGCCACTTTTTTTCATTACTACCAAATCAGGCAATATTGGGCGGCTTTTCTGCTTACCTATACACTTGGTGCCATCGGAACCCTCACCAAAGGGCCGCCTTCAGTGCTGTTTCTGGGACTGACGATTTTTGCCTGGCTGGCCTGGAAGCGCGACCTGAAGCGGCTGTTTTCGTTGGCTCACCTCACCGGAGCGGCCCTGTACCTGGGGTTGCTCGGCGGCTATCTTTACATCTATTCGCACTACAATTCCCTGTCGAACTACTTCCCCGGGCTTTGGGGGCAGTCGAGCGAAATGACCATTCTGGAGCGGAGTTTTGGCCAATTGCTGCGCCATTTAGTGAATTTCCCGTTAGATACGATCAAAGACCTGATGCCGGCAGGATTGCTGCTGGTTTTTTGCCTGCGCCGCGATTTCTGGAAAGTGGCCCGTCAAAACGACCTCATCGTATTTGCTCTGATCACCTTTGCGGTAAACATACCCGCTTATTGGTTGTCGCCGGGGGCCCGGCAGCGCTACATCTACATGCTGTACCCGATGCTCCTGTATGTGTTCGTGTATTTCCAGCAGGCTGCCGACGCAAAAAAATGGATGCACCAATGGTTGCGCATTACTTTGGGCGTGGTGATTGGTGCGCTGACATTGGCCCCCTTGGCCATTAATTTTGTTCCGGACCTCGATTTTATGCCCTTCCGCCTTCCGCTTTCGCTTGGTTTTACGGCTGTCATGGGCGCTGTTTTTTACGTTTATTGGCGAAAGCCCGGATTGGCCTTGCCGCTGCTGATCCTGTCCATGATCATTGCCCGTATCCTGTTTGACGCAACCGTATTGCCCCAGCGTGCCCACGACAGCGGGGCGCTGCGCGAAAAGCAATTGGCTGCCGAAATTCTGAAACTGAGCGCCGGTTCGCCTTTGTACATGTATGGCGAAGGGCGCATTTCTTTTACCAGTACCGTATACATCGGATTGATGCGGGGCAAGGCACTGCGGCGGCGGCGCGACATCGAACCCGGCGTTTGTTACCTTGCAGAAACCCAACTCCTTGCCGGACGCAGCGATTATGAAACGTTGTTGACGTTTGAATACAATAGATTGCCGCATGCGTTGGTACGGATTAAGTAGTTAACGTGAACTCGGGCAATTTTTTAAGAAACAGCGGCCTAAAGCCCGCGAAACATAGCACGGCACCCTTCGTTTCGCGGGCTTTAGGCCGCCTTGTTTCCTAAAAAGATGCAAAAGGTTGACCACCTCTATTGCAAAACACTTGTTTTCAGGTAGTAAATGCCCGGCCTCATGTTAGTTGGAAAACTTAGCACCCCGTTTGGGAAATTTACATATTCAGCATAATCGAGTAACTTACAAATAAATTACTGAAATGCTACCCCGCATATTTATGTAAATGTATTGTTTTGCTTAAGTAGCCAACCATGAAACATATCTTAACCATTTTCACCTGCG
>JABWAJ010000452.1 GCA_013361075.1 Saprospiraceae bacterium
AATTTTTCCATCCACAACCGCCATACCCTTAAAACAGTCATTTTTGGTCAGTAGCGCTCCGTCCATATCTGCCCAGTCCACCACTGGCGTTAAATGCGACGCGGCGGTGATAGCACAGGATGTTTCCGTCATACAGCCAATCATAACCTTTAGCCCCAGTCCACGGGCAAGCGCTATCATTTTATTTGCCTCACGCAAGCCGGTACATTTCATCAGTTTAATGTTGATGCCGTGATACACGCCCTTGAGCTTTGCTATTTGCGAAAAACGTTTGCAAGATTCATCAGCAATCACAGGAATGGGGCTGTGTTCCGTCACCCAGGCATTTTCATCTACCATGTCTTTAGGCATGGGTTGTTCTATCATCTGTACGTTTTTATCCCGCAACCAGTGGAGCATTTCAAGCGCTTGAAACTTATCCTTCCAACCCTGATTTGCATCGGTAATGAGGGGTTTATCCGTCACCGAACGAATTGTTTCAACCATTTCTTTATCGTTATTGCGCCCTAATTTTACTTTAAGGAGTTTAAACTCCGCCGCTTCTTTTACTTTTTGACGTACTACGTCGGGCTTATCAATACCGATAGTAAAAGCCGTAACGGGCGTTTTATGACGCTCATAGCCAAAAAGATTATAGAGCGGCTGCCCCATTATTTTGCCGATAAGGTCGTGCAAGGCAATATCAATACTTGCTTTGGCGGCAGTGTTATCGGATGTTATGGCATCTACATCGGCAAGAATTTTTTCTAACTCAAAAGGGCTTTCATATTTACTCAAATCTACCCGCGATAAAAATGCCATCACGCTTTCCTGTGATTCACCCAAATAGGGTGGCATGGAGGCTTCTCCATATCCCACTACCCCGTCGTATTCAACCTGTGTAAGTATCACAGGCGTTGTGGTACGGGTACTTACCGCTACGGTAAAGGTATGTTTAAGCTCAAGAGTATAGGGCTTAAACGTAAGCTTTAATTTTTTCGGCTGCGCTCTTCGGGTATGAATTGCTGGAAATCCCTGAACAGGGGCAACAATAAGCCCTCCTACAGCGGCAGATTGTGTTATAAAAGTACGGCGTTTCATATCAAATTGAAAAAGTGAAAAAAGTATGAATACTAAAATAAAAAACTAAAAAACAACTTTACCATAATGCAAAGGCATTACCTTGACCTGGTACTTCGACAACTCGATACCCATGTTCAGAAAAGCACATCCCTGCTGCGCTTAAGTATAGCAAATGAATGGTGAAGACTACTTTTGGAGAGGAGACAACAACAGACCGGCTAAACTTAAAATACGATCATCCAGTAAAAAAAACATTCTGCCTATGTGGCGTTGGCTGCGTCTTTCGAGCCGAATGGTAAAGGCCCTTAGGGGCTTACGAGTCACAAATATAACAACAAAGCTTTCCCTATGCAAGGGCTGTTGCAAGAATCCGGCTGTTTTTTTGAATTTATAGCAATATTTTCCCATTTTGGAGGTTGCTTCGAGCAATCAAACAGGCATATTGCCCAATAAAAGAAGGAGGTTGGTGCATCCTGACAACATTGATTCCGTGCGGTACCGTGCGGTTATAAGGCAAAAACCATGAATCAGAATCCACTTTTTGACCACGAATCAGACGATGTCCGCCGGTATTTTACCATCGGGGAGATTGCCGACATGTTCAACGTTTCCAAGTCGCTGATCCGCTTTTGGGAAAGCGAATTCGACGTGCTGCGGCCTGCCAAAAACAGTAAAGGCGACCGCCGGTTTACGCGCCAGAACATCGAACAATTCCGGCTGATCTACCACCTGGTCAAGGAACGCGGCTTTACGCTCGAAGGCGCAAAAAAAGAATTAGCCGCCACCAAAACCCGCCAACGGGAAAAAGAAGCGATCATTGCCCGGTTGCAGGAGTTGAAGGTGTTGCTGGAGCAGGTGAAAGGGGCATTGTGAGTTTGCTTTGGAACGTTTACTAAACCTTTGGATGTAAACGGGAAAGCCCTTACAAAACCACCACTTTCACT
The DNA here is from genome assembly GCA_013361075.1 of Saprospiraceae bacterium. Classification (GTDB taxonomy): domain Bacteria; phylum Bacteroidota; class Bacteroidia; order Chitinophagales; family Saprospiraceae; genus JABWAJ01. The sequence goes on from JABWAJ010000452.1 coordinate 2,007, forward strand.
CCCCCACCGCTATGCCCATCCGACCGTTGCCAGCGCAGCCAGTACACGCCTGCGGGCAAAGGTGCGGTATCAATAACAGCATCCGCGCCATTCATCAAAAACTGCTGCACCCGCCTGCCTTGAGCATCCCAAAGCGAAATGACCGATTCATGAATAGCCTCCCCCTTTTGCCAGACACGCAGGCGTTTTCTACCCTGCACCGGATTGGGAGCGACTCTCAATTTCCAGGTATCCGCCAGGAGGCCTGTTGCATTGATGAAACTGACTTCAACATTTAGCAGGTGCTCGCAATCATTGGCGTCCAGAATGGCCAATTCATACAAACCCGGCGCCAGGCCACTGAGCGAAGTCGAAGTGTCGCCGGTATTCCAAAGGAAGCGGTAAGGCGGTGTACCGCCGCTGATCTGATCGAGCAGGATGCTCCCATCCGCGACATTGAAGGCCGAAGCATTGGCGACTACAAAAGAAGCTTCTATCGCTTCCGGTTGAGAAAGCACTGCAGAAATGGTATCGCTGCACCCCATCGCGTCCGTGATGCTGAAGTGGTAATTGCCGGCAGGGAGATTTTCATGGCCTTCGCCGGTTTGGCCGGTGGTGGTTTGCCAGTCGTATTGATAAGGCGTATTGCCGATAAGGCCCATAAGAACACTGCCATCACTGCCGCCGGAACAGGAAACCCCTGCTGCTGCTACCGAATCAACGCGGTAGGCGTAGCGCTCGTAAGCGCCCATGTCTGCAAGGCTGTCCAAAATGCGCGGGTTGCCGTCTAAGTCGGTCAGGGTATCCGCTAAGCCTTCGTTTGTGCCGGCATTGATGGCAGGTGAGCAGGCTGATACGCGAAAATCTCCATTCAGGGTATCCAAAAAAGCAGGCCAGGTGGCGAAAATATTGCCCGCACCACAAGCCACATCGCCACCGGGCAGGTTGCAATCGGGGGCACTGATGAGGTTGTGGTGGAGGTTGTAGTCGTGTAAGGAAGGATTGGCTAAGCTATTGTTGTAAAACAGCCGCCCGGGAATGGCTTCCGGCTCCCAGATGACGGAGTTGGCAACCTCCATGCGGTTGTAAAAAGTGGTATAATTAAAATTGCTACCCCAGTTTTTGATGATGGGAAATTCCCCGTTGTTGTAAAAAGTACAATTCCGGATAAGGCCGTCTGCTGCGCCGTTGACGCCGCTGAGCAGGGCGACAGCTCCGTCGTTGTTGGAGAAGAGGGTGTTTTGGATGGATAGCGTGCTTTTGATTGGCAACATACTTTGATAATATTCTCCCCGCAGATGGATACAAGATGCAGCTCCCTGAGGCGCTTGATTTTTATAAAACTCACATTCATTCATTTGCAAAGAGCCGGTAGCGCCGCTCTCAGTTACAAAGTGAATACCAGCGCCTGAGGGCGCTTTTCGCTGTCAGCAGCGGGATTCATCCCTGCTGCTATAAATTTTCAACGAGAGCACCCATGATCATCACCGACGTTACCACGATCAAATTGCGTTATGAGATGCCGATCCCCATGGCCGACGCCATCCACTACATGCCGGCGCGGCCTACCCTGCTGGTCCAAGTCCACACGGACGAAGGTATCATCGGTTTGGGGGAAGCTGCAACCTACGGCGGTTTTTTGGAAAGCACCGAGGCAATCGTTCTGAACGAACTGCGCCAGACCATCCTGGGCCAGGATCCCTTCAAGGTGGAGAAGCTGTGGCAGATGATGGCCACTCGGGCTCATCAACGGGGCCGGCGGGGCATGCTGATGATGGCGATGAGTGGGGTTGATATTGCCCTGTGGGATATTATTGGCCAGGCGACTCGCACACCGCTGTACCGGCTGTTGGGCGGTTACCGCGACACTCTGGATGCCTATGCCTCCGCCGGTTTCTATACTCGGGACAAAGATATGGCAGCGCTGGCTGACGAGTTTGCCGGCTATGTTGAGCGTGGCTTTCGCTACGTCAAAATGAAGGTGGGCCGTAATCCTGATGTGATGTTGAACCCGCTCCACGATATGCAAGCTGCCGATTATGCTACGGCTACCCTGGAAGAGGATATTGAGCGGGTAAAAGTGGTGCGCGCGGCCATCGGTCCCAAGATACGGTTGGCCCTTGATGCCAACAATGCCTGGACGCCCTCTCTTGCCCTCCAGTTTATGCGCCAGGTGGAGCACCTCAACATTCATTGGTTTGAAGAGCCGGTGGCGACCGACGACATTGAGGGGAGTGCGATGCTGGCCCAGCAACTCGACACACCGGTGGCCGGCTACGAAACTGAAACAGGTCTGCCTGGCTTCCGCGAGCTCATTACCCGCCGGGCGGTGGATATTGTCCAGCCGGATGTTATCTGGACCGGCGGCATCACCGAATGTCGCAAAGTAGCCGCCCTGGCTCAAGCTTATGGGCTGCCGGTTATCCCCCACGTTTTCTCTTCAGCGGTCAGCTCGATTGCCAATATGCATTTTATCGCTGCTATTCCCAACGGGGGTTTGCTGGAATTTGATCAGAACCTCAATCCCCTGCGCTCAGAACTCCTTGAGACGCCGATAGAAATTACACCAGAGGGTAAAGTTCATCTACCGGAAGGGCCAGGACTGGGGATTAAGCTCAACCAAGAAACAATTAAGCGGTATCGAGTTTAGTGGGGAGAAAGGAAGGTTAGAAACCTACACAGTTAGCTACTATTCGTTTTCTCGTTTCCAAATCCGGTTTGAAACGAGAATGAAGATAAGTCCAACATCTAAAATTTTTGCAGAGGAGTCAAAACAATGAAGTTGCAAAGCAAAGTAGCTATAGTGACTGGCGGGGCGCAGGGGATGGGTCGGGCAATTTGCCTGCGCTATGCTCAAGAGGGAGCCAATGTGATTGTCGCCGACCTTAACCTGCCCGGGGCGCAGAAGGTGGTGGATGAGATTGCCGGTATGGGTGGCAAAGCCGTGGCCGTACAGGTAG
>JABWAJ010000453.1 GCA_013361075.1 Saprospiraceae bacterium
CTGGCTACCCTGCAACAAACTGCGGAACCGGGCGTTTGGAGCTTAATTGCAAGCCCTCCGGGAAATACTCCTGCACAAATCACCAATGGCATTTTTAATGCTTCGAATGCCGATGCCGGCGTATATGAATTACAATTTACTTTGATTGAAAGCCCTCCTTCCGGATGTCCTGCATTTTCTACCCAATTGATTTCTGTTGAAGCCAGTTTGTTTGCCGGGGTTCCGGATCAAGCTGCACATGTTTGTTTTGGAGAAAATGAGCTGTTTAATTTGTCTGAACTCCTGCAAGGAGAAAATGCAGGCGGGCAATGGACCGAAACATCTTCAATACCTTCAAGTGGCGGAGCATTTCAACCAGATGCCGGGAGTTTTGACGTTACCAACCAGCAGCCAGCGACTTACCGGTTCCGCTACCTCGTGGGCTCCGGAGGCGTTTGTCCTTTGGATGAAGCTTTTGTTGAGGTGAGCGTTGAGCCGTTGCCAGTAGCGCAAGCCGGTACGGATCAGGCATTGGATTGTGTGTTGACCGAGGTAAACCTCAACGGTACCGGGTCCTCTACCGGCAGCAATATTGCCTATCTCTGGACAACAGATACCGGCAACATTCGATCTGGTGCCACTTCTTTGATGCCTTTGGTTGATGCAGCGGGGAATTACCAGCTTGCCGTGACCAATCTGATTTATGGCTGTCGGGCAACGGATGCCGTTACCATTGTGGCTAACAATACCCCACCTGAAGAAGCCCTCCTATCGCAGAAAGATCCACTTTGCCACAATCAAACCAATGGCTCTATATCGGTACTTTCCGTAACTGGAGGTAGTGCGCCTTATTTATATTCCATTAACCAACAGCCATTTGTGGTAAATCCGAATTTTATGGGATTAACCAGCGGGACGTACCACATAGAGATTGAGGATGCCAATGGCTGCCGCTGGGAAACAGAAGTTATGTTGAACAATCCTCCTGCAATTTCTGTGAATGCCGGGCCTGATATTACCATTTTTTATGGCGACAGCACCGTGTTGACGGCTGAAACCCTTCCGCTTAATAACGCTTATGTTTACTCCTGGACGCCTTCCGACAGCTTGTCCTGTGAAGATTGTGACCAGGCTGTTGCCAGCCCGGATGTGACGACTCTCTACCAGGTCGTCGTTTCCGATGCCAATGGCTGCCAGGACCGGGATGAAGTACTGGTGACGGTTAGAATCAAACGCGATGTGTACATTCCCAACGGTTTCTCACCAAACGGGGATGGGGTAAACGACATCATCATGGTGTTTGCCGGAGAAGGCGTCGAAAAAGTGCTGGAATTTGACATCTACGACCGTTGGGGGGAATCGGTGTTTTATGCAGCAAATTTTCCACCCAATAACCCGTTATACGGCTGGAATGGATTTTTCAGGAATAAACCCGCACCGCTTGATGTCTATGTCTATTATGTTAGGGTATTGTACATTGACGGTAGGGAAAATTTGTTAAAAGGAGACATCATGTTGGCTCGTTGACGGCTGGCCACCAAACCCTCATTGTTTTATGCTGAATTCTGAACCCGAAATCGAAAAAAAGGAAGCTGGCCTTTCCGGCAAAATTATCCTGATTACAGGCGGAAGCGGGGGGATAGGGCAAGCTGTTTGTGCTGCCTTGGCAGCGCGGGATGCTGTGGTGATTGATGCTTCAATTGACTACATTGGCCGGCCTGCTGACTTCCATTTTTCAGAGGGGCAAATTTCAAAAATAGGAGCAGACATTACTGATCCGGAATCGGTTGCTGCTTTGTTTGCCTGGATTGATGGAAATTTTGGCCGGATTGATGTGCTGATCAACAACGCAGGTTTGTTTCTTTTTAAACCCATGCTGGAAATTGACCCTAAAGCCTGGCGAAAGGTGTTGGCGGTCAATCTCGATGGCGCATTTTATTGTATCCGCGAAGCCTTGTTGCGCATGTCCCAAACCGGCGGCGGCCAAATCATTAACATTGGATCTGTTGCGGGCCAGGTGGCTTTGCCCTCCAATGGTGCTTACGGAACTTCCAAAGCGGGCCTGAAAATGTTGACAGAGTTGGTGAATACAGAATTTGCATCAAAAGGCATCAAGGCTACATGGCTTGCTTTGGGGGCAGTGGAGACGGATTTATGGACTACACTGGATCAAAATACCGATGAAATGCTCAGCCCCGGACAAGTTGCAGACTCCCTGCTTTTTATCATTCAACAAAATATGTATGGCAGGCTGGAAGAATTTTGCCTGTTGCCCAATTACAGGTACCGGATATGAAGAAGCAACTCGCCATTGTTACAGGGGCAAGCCAGGGAATTGGGGCCGCCATAGCCCGTGAATTGGCGGGCCTCGACTTGCACGTTGTTTTGTTGTCCCGTCGTGAAGAAGAGTTGGCCCAGGTTTGCAAAGCCATCAGCAACAAAGGAGGCGTTTGTGATTATTTTGTCTGCGATGTTTCCAAAACGGAAAATGTCGAAGCTTTTGTAGAAAAATTACAAAAACTGAGCTTGCCGCCACCTGCTGTTTTGGTCAATAATGCCGGGTGGGGGGGCCCTTTTCAGCCAATTGATGCCGTACCGGAAACGGAATGGGACGCTATTTTTGCCGTCAATGTAAAATCAGTTTACCTGTTGTGCCGGCGATTTTTACCCTTGATGCGGGAAAATGGGTTTGGCCGGGTCATCAACATTGCATCCGTTTACGGAAGCAAAGGAGGCGCAGGTTCGGTTGGATACAGTGCTGCCAAACACGCACTTGTAGGACTAACCCGTGCACTGGCTGTAGAGTGGGGAAGTTACGGCATTACCTGCAATACCATTTCCCCCGGTTTTGTTGAAACAGCCATGACTGCTTCTGCGGCCCCCGATTTTACCCGGCGTGTCACAGAGAGTATCCCGGTTCATCGTTATGGAACAGTAGAAGAAATTGCCAAAATGGCTGCTTTTCTCGCCGGACCGGACAGTGCCTATGTGAATGGTGCAAACCTCGTGATAGATGGTGGGCTTACTTCAGGTTTTTCCTTTTAAATTGCAGGGAATAAAACAGCAATCTGCCAGCTTATGAAATTTTCACTAACCATTTTTTGGGTTGCCGTGCTCGCTACTACGGCTTATGCGCAGCCATTTTCGCCTGTTATCCGACTCAATCAGGTTGGGTTTTACCCCCAAAGTCCTAAAATAGCAGTCGTCTGTGAAGAAGCCCCCGAAACTGTCTTTTACCTGAAAAAGGCCGGGTCCGGGAAAATTGTTTATCAGGGAAAACTCGCTGCGCCGAGGGTCCATCACTTTTCTCAAAAAAATACCCGGATTGCTGATTTTTCTGAGTTTAAAACTTCCGGAACCTATGTTCTGGAATTGCCTTCTCTGGGCCAGTCGTATCCGTTTGACATCAAAAAAAAGGTACACGAGACAGTTGCCAAAGGTGCACTGAAGGGTTTTTATTTTCAACGGGTATCGGTTGATCTGCCCGAGCGCTATGCAGGAAAATGGCATCGCCCGGCAGGCCATCCGGATAATCAGGTCCTTGTCCATGCTTCGGCAGCTTCCGGGGCAATGCCTGCAGGTACAGTGATTGCATCCCCAGGAGGGTGGTACGATGCAGGCGATTACAATAAATACATCGTCAATTCCGGCATTACCATGGGGACCCTGATGTCGCTTTATGAAGATTTTCCGGCGTTTTGCAAAGGGCTTAAAACCGATATTCCGGAAAGCAAAAATGTGTTGCCGGATTTGCTGGACGAGGTGCTTTGGAACCTCCGATGGATGCTGACCATGCAGGATGCGGATGACGGGGGTGTTTACCACAAACTAACCAATGCAGCGTTTGACGCCATGAATGAAATGCCCCATCAGGCGGTGAAACCCCGCTATGTGGTACAAAAAAGCACCACGGCTACCCTCGATTTTGCTGCGGTGACGGCACAGGCGTCCAGGATTTTTCGGGAATTCGGAACCCAATTGCCGGGATTGGCCGACTCTTGTTTACAGGCTTCAGAAGCGGCGTGGACCTGGGCAAAGCTCAATCCCAATGTCCAATATGATCAGACAAAACTGAATGCTCAATATGACCCGGATGTCAACACCGGGGCTTACGGCGATCAGGATGTTGCGGATGAGTGGCTTTGGGCCGCTGCGGAATTGTACCTGACTACTAAAAATCATGCCTACTATGAGGCCGTTGCTTTTTTCAAAAAAGCCAGCCTTTCCGTTCCCGACTGGAGCAATGTGGAAGCCCTCGCTGGTTATTCGGTGCTTCGTCACCAAAAATCGCTGGAGGCACCATACACTAGTGATGTAGCCAAATTCAGGGAACGCCTACTGCAACTGGCTGATTTTCTGATTCAGGATGTTGAAAAACACGCCTACCATACCGTGATGGGTAAAACCGCCAAAGATTTTGTCTGGGGCAGCAGCGCCCACGCAGCCAATCAGGGTATCTTGCTGGTTCAGGCCTATTTGCTGACTAAGGACCGGAAATATTTGCACCACGCCCTTGGCAATTTGGATTACCTGCTTGGCCGCAATGCTACCGGCTATTCCTTTGTAACCGGTTTCGGCGACAAAACCCCGATGCACCCGCACCACCGGCCCTCTGTAGCCGACGGCATTCCCGAACCGGTTCCCGGCCTGCTTTCCGGCGGCCCCAATCCCAGCCAGCAGGACAAATGCACCTCCTACCCGAGCCGAATTCCCGACGAGTCTTTTACGGACGACGACTGCTCCTATGCCTCGAATGAAATTGCGATTAACTGGAATGCGCCGCTGGTGTATTTGGCGGTGGCGATTGAGGTGTTGATGAGGGAACCGTAGTTTTGCAACTACCACCAGAAATATTAACTAGCAGTTTTTAACAACACAATAGACATGCAATGTACCGGCCTATCGTCATGGGCATCCGGTACTCCTATAGC
>JABWAJ010000454.1 GCA_013361075.1 Saprospiraceae bacterium
GCTCCCGGCTGCCCCACCATCAACAACCGCCCATACGCTTCCTGAAAGGTTTTGCCAATTTCTTCCCGGATTTCTTCGCTGCTGTATGGAATAAAGGTGGCCGCGACTTGCTCACTGGTGCCTTCCGTTGTGGCAAAACGGCGCAGGTTCACCGGTTGCCGATAAGCTAACTTATGTTTTAGCCGTTCTTGATAACGTTGGCGGAAGGCTGCGCGCAATTGATGGGTTTCTTTTTCACCTTCAGCCAATTGGCTTTCAATTGCTTTTACCAGACTGAGTAGGTCCTTACTAATCCGGTTGAAGGTTGTTTCTGTTTGCTCGCTGCTCAGCGTACCTGCTCGACTGTCTTGTCCATATTTTGCCAATCGAGCAGATAATAGTGAAAGTTGCTCGTTCATAGCAGCGTTCCTGATGTCAGAAAGCGTACGAATAGCGTCTTCTAAATGTGCCTTTTTTATACTATCTTTAGCTGAGTTAAGGTGTTTCTTAGTGCCTTTCGACCAGGCAATCTTTATTTGTTGTTTGTTTTTGGCTTGCCGGTTAAAGGAAAGTAAATCCTTAAATTCACCGGATAAAGCCAACAGAATAAAGCAGGCTAACACAAAAATGCCGATAAAATACCCGGGATAGGATGGGCCTAAGCGTTGCAGGCACCATGCCTTTAACTCATCGGAAACGAGATCGGGAATAAAACCGACCGCAACCGTAAGGAGGCCAACAGTTAGAAAAAACAGTAGGCGTTTTCGCTGAGGCATGGCTTTGGTTTTGTTTTGATACTGCTGGTTATAAATATGCTCCCAACAACCCCTCCAAATCCCCGGATGCGTCGAAAAACTTTTGTCTCGTAGCACAAAGAAAGCATGTTTATTCGATTTTGTGCTCTCGGGCTGTCTTTTAACCAATGCTGGTTGTGCATTATCGGTGGATATTGCAGGTTTATTGCAGTAATTTCGCAGTAAACCAACGTTTTGGACTACCTCGTTTTGTGGCTTACTTTCAACACTTACACAACCCGCTCCTCCACAAACTCCCACGCCCGCCACTCCGACCACGCATGCTTCGCATTGGGCAGCAAAAAGCCCACATGGCCGCCTTTACGGGGCATTTCCAGAAAAAGTTTGGGGTGTTTTTCGCACAGTGCGGTCGGGTAGCATTCTCCGGCAAGCATCGGGTCATTCAGGGCGTTGACGATCAGGATGGGGACTTGTGTGCCACCCATGAAATTTTTGGAAGAAGCCTGGTGGTAAAAGGCGTCTGCGTCGGCGCAGCCGGTGAGTACGGTAGAATAATGGGTGTCAAAATCGCGCCAGCACCGGATGGTTTTGAAATGCCGGAGGTCAATCTGGCCGGGAAACTGCACCGCTTTGGCTTCGATTTTGGCTTTCAGTTGTTTGTGAAAATATTGAGAATAAAAGCGGTTGAGCGGTTTTTCGATAGACAAAATGCTGGCCTCCAGGTCGCAGGGTGTTGAAAAAACGACTGCTGAGCGAATGGGGTCCGGTATTTCTTTGCCGTGCACGCCAAGGTATTTGGCCGTAATGTTGCCGCCCATGCTGAACCCGATCATGGCAATATGGGTATAATCTTTGGTGCGCAACGCATGGCGGATCACTTCGCCGATGTCGCCGATTTCACCGTGGTGGTAAAGGCGCAGCCGACGGTTCATTTCGCCGCTGCACGAACGGCAGTTCCAGGCTAAAGCATCCCAGCCCCGGTCGGCAAAATAACGGGCCATGCCCTTCATATAAGGCCGGTCGGCGCCACCTTCCAGTCCGTGCGTGAGCAAAACCAGTTTGCGGCTGCCGCGATCTACCCAGTCTAAGTCCACAAAATCGCCGTCGGGTAGCTCAAGGCGCTCGCGTTCGTACGCCAGGTCCACGCGGCGCAACATCGGTGCCATGGTTTCCAGATGGCCGTTAAATTGAAGAGACGGCGGCCCCGGGTAGGAGGAATGGTGTAAAACAGGCATCGGGGAAATTACTTCACTTGATAAAATTCTTTGGCAGCGCGTGCCGGTGAAAGCGAAGCTGCCTGGGCATTTTCTGCGATCACATAATATTGGGCACCGGGCTTGTTGTCAATTCCTGCAACATAAGCAGGGGCTTCGCCGCCCATTTCGATGCGCTGAAACGCCCCGGTTATGCCGTAGCGGTAACAAAGCCAAACCTTGGTGGGGCTGCCTTCAACTGTTGCGGAAATGTTGATTTTGTCGCTTTCTGCGACATGTTTTACTGCCGAAATTACGGGAGGAGTACGCTGCAGAAGCGGGTGCGACATCAGGTATTCCGTGCGTTTGCCCATCAATTCTTTGATGCCCACGATGCGTTTTTCATCCACCACCACCGTGGTATCTAAGTTTTTTTGAAAAAGAGCATAATCGTAGAGCTTGTTCACGTCCTCTTTGACGTGTTTGTCTACGAATTGCTGGATTTCTTTGGCTCGTTTGAGGTAGTGGCCGTTTGCAAAATTTTCCTCCAGAATGGTGCGGATATGCGCGAGGTATATTTTTTGATACAAGTCATTGGCCAGCAACTTGGTAATGAGCGGGCGCTGAACTGCCGGAAAATTGCCGGTTTCTTTGAAATGCAGCAGGGGGCTCATGGTTTGCATGCCTGCTTCCGACAAAGAAGGCCCAACGCCGGTGAGCCGGAAGCCCCCGAAACTCAGGTTCATGTCCCAGATTAAGGTGTGGTAAACGCCGAGTGTATCTAAGTAGAGATAATAATTGTGGCAAAGCTGTCCGGTATAGCTGTCCAAATTGACCAGTACGTTGTTGAAGGCCAGCATCCAGAGGGTTTGGTCAATATCGAGAGTGCTTTCTAATTTCTGTGGTTCTTTTTCCAAAACCCGGGCCAGCCGCATGACGTCTCTCCAATCGGCGCCGTCCTGCAACTCATACACATTCATGTAACACACAGAGTCTTCCCCTACGTAGGCCAGTGAGGCATTGTCGCTGCTTTTGCAGTTTGATTTGGGCTTCACGTGCCAGTTGGGGTCGCACTTAACCAGGGCGCCCTTGCGGGTACCGAAATGTTTTTCAAGAAACAGGTCGTCAATGGACTCTGTACAGTTGTAAAGGCCGAGGTATTGGCCGTTGACGTAGACCTTGGCAAAATTAGCGCGCGGGGAGGGCATGTATTTACCGGCAATCTCATAGGCCAGTACTTCGCGTACGAAGCTTGGGTCCAGAAAAGCATTGGCTAATTTCAGGGTAGTGATCCCGCCCGGCAATTTCTGTGACTTGGTTACTTCGTTGACTTTGATGTTGAAGGGAAGCTTTTTTTCATCCAGGTCGCGCACCCGGAAATAGGAACTGTTTCCTTTGTAGCGAACCCCTACTTGTTTGTATGCGACGCCGTTGATGACAGCATCCCCCACCAGTCGGTCTTCACTACCGGCTTGTTTGTAAGTATCCAACAGCTTATCCCATTCGGCTTCTTTCAAGGTAAGTTTGATTTCCAGAATGGCATTCGCCTGAAATACATCTTTGTCCTTGTCTTTTTCTTTGTTCTGAGCATGCAGGCCTGTCCAGAGAAGGGCGAGCAATAGTGGGCAGAGTAACAGATTACGCATTATTTTTTTGAGTTTAATCTTTCGATTCGATTGAGCACTAAACGATAAACCCCGGCTCCTTCGTGTGTAGCGGGAGGAGCCGGGGTTTGGATAAGCTTGCAAAAGGCAAGTTGGCAAGGAGCAAATTGGCAATTTGTGAATTTCCATTATGCGCCCATTGGTAAACTCAATCGCCAAGCGAAATCATATTGCCCTTTGCCAACTTACCCTGCCCCTTTCACAATTATTTATTCAGATCCGCTAAAGTCGCGGTATGCCGTTCGTACATATAGCGCGCCGGGCTGTAACTGACAGCTTTGGCATTTTCCGCCATGATGTAGTATTCGATTTTATCAGCGCCTCCATCGGGTTGAATGTCAATGCCGTAAAGTCCGTCACCGGCTTCACCGTCGTTGTTTTTTCCATCGTCAACCATCGCGATTTCCCGGAAAGGCTGGCTGGCACCAAAGCGGTAGTACACCCGAACTTTTTTGGCGAATTTTTCCACTTTTGCCTGGACTTTAAAACTGGAAACGCGTTCGTTGGAAAATTTTTCGCGTCGGGCCACCACTACTTCATCCACAGCAGGCGGCAACACGGTAAAATCAGGCTGGGTAGACAGGTAAGTCGCCCTTTTGTTCATAAAATCCACAACGCCGGGAATTTTGCTTCGGGTACCGATGGTTTCCATCAGGCTTTTTGCAAAATCGGATACCGGATAGTATTTGTTCAAATCTGCAGTCAGCGGAGTTTTGATCAGTTCCTGCAATTCTTTGGCACGTTTGTCCAATTTGCCGTCCTTAATGGCTTCGCGCAAAATGGCACGCATGTGTGAAACGTACTGTTTTCGGTACAGTTCGTTATTGAGCAATACATGGATCAATGGCTTCGTCGCATCTGCAAGGTGCAGGAGGGGATCAATGGAAACAACGGCAGCAGGTTCCAGGTCGGAGCCAATTCCGGTATTTTTAAAGCTGCCAAAGGCCAGATTCAGACCACCAAGCATGGGTACAAACCGGCCGTTCTGATCGCGATAGAGGTAAAAATCCGGGTTGTACTGGCCGCCGTAGCTGTGCAGGTTGACGGTTACACTGTTGAAAGCAAGCATCCACAAAGCGCGGTCTACATCCAGAATCTGCTCGATTTTATCCGGTGTGTTTTTTAATGCTGCTGTCAGTTCGTGCAAATCCGTCCAGTTGCCCTGCTGCACGTTTTTGAAATTCGTTTTGAGGCAATTGGCATTGTTGTCTAATTGTAAAGACCCAAACACATTGGCTTTGCAACCTTCGCCGGCTTTCTCCACGGTATTGGGATCGCTGTAATACAGGCTGCCGTCGGAGTTGCCAAAATGTTTT
>JABWAJ010000015.1 GCA_013361075.1 Saprospiraceae bacterium
TTTGATTGCATATCTAATAAAATCATGCTCGTCTTGGAGCGTTCTTTGCTGAAGAGTATACCAATCCAAAAAATCGGAAACTGCCAGGAATGGGGTATTGTGAAGCTCAGGCATTTTTATTTTTTCGAGTTCCCTCATCAGGAGTCGTCCATTTTCCCTGAACAAAGGAATAGGCAATCCTCTGGCAGCCTTGTTTTGTAAATCGGTAAAGATTTTACTAAATTCCTCGGAAGAGACATGGTAATTGAACAAACTCGCACAAGCTTTTCCATTAAGTGCAAGTGAAAAATCTGGTGAAATCTTCAGGGACTTGGTAAAATCAGAACTTGCTCCCTCTGCTCCCATGTGTTTATAATTGATTGTTGCCAGCGTCGCCAAAAATTCTGCCACTCCTTCAGTGTACTTGCATGCAGCACTGGCATCTTTGAGCGCTTCACCAAACTTTGAATCCAAGGCAAGGGCCGTCGCTCGGGCATTGAGTGCTAATGCGAAGGCCGGATCCAGTTCAACAGCACGGTTGAAACATTGCAGCGCTTCGGTTTTGTTGCCAGTTCGCATATGGGCATCGCCAAAAAGGTATTGTGAGACGGGAAGTTTTGGGTGTTTTTTTGCAAATTCCCTTGTCCAATTGAACCAGTTTTTTCGCTGCACGGAGTCCATGCTGTTAAGACAGTGGTAAGATTCATTGTTCTTGTTAAGGATGATACAAGCATGTCCGCGCAACCCCAGTGTTTCTGGGTTTTTAAAAGTGGAGTCTTTTACACATTCATTGTACACTTCATTCCAGTTGCCATTCTGCAGAGCTGCCACAAGCAGGCTTTCTGCATTTGGCGGGGTGAGGTTGCATGCAAAAAGCAGCAGACAGGCACTGCAGAATAAGGTTATTTTAATTTTCATGACTTTCATTTTTTTGAATTGTAAGAGAGGTTTGATTCCAGAGGGCTGGGGGTCAAATCAAGGTTTAATGACCAGGAAACTTTCGCGCCAAGCTTAGTGAAAAAGGATTCCCAAAATTCTCGGGAAAATTTGCGGTCACTCTCCTTCATTTTTTTGGGAGGCAGGAAGTGAATTTCAAAATTCCGCAAATCAGGAGGAGTTACTGCCGTAAGGAAATTGGCCTCCAACAAATCCGGGTGTCTCTCAGTATACATGTTTTGTATAGCAGAGTTTTCAAGCATATCCGAAGCGATGATAACAATATTACGGGATGAAGGCTTCTCGGATGCCATTTTGTGGAGTTTCTTCATAATTGGGATATAAATCTCTGAAGTATTGTTACTAACCTTACTGGCTACCCTGTGCAGACTGTCTAACATTTTTTCTGTGTTTTTTAAAAAATTAGAGCGAGCCTCACGCACCTCGATGGGGTTGTGCCAAACTCCGAACTGGGGTAGTTCCTCCCGATTCAGGAAAATATCAGAGGAATTGTTGAGAATCCCTGCTTCTATCGTACAACTCGTTCCTGTTGGGATGATGGGAGTTAGCCTTGTGATGTCTATTTTAGAAGGAGGCGAATTTTCTCCATCCGTGCCGTCAAAAGCCACGAAAACCTGAATAGGCAGTTCGACTTTGTCCTGCTCCGGAGCAAAAGAAAAACGCCCCGAACAACTGGTAAAAAGTAAAAGGAACAACCCAAACATCATCACATTAATCAGAGAGCTTGCGTGTTTTGCCAAACCATTGGAAGAAGTCCTGGACATTGAGCCCGGCTTGTCAAGAATCGTATATAAATCAAGTGCAGCAATTGTTGGTGCAGGGTGCATCGTAAATTCCGGAATATTTTGCCACTCCATAGGTGGGTCATTCCGACGGCGACGCCTGAATGCGGCAGTTCTAAAATGCTGAATTATGGATTTTTTCCCGTTTATTAAAATTTGCTGAAAGGCTGCATATTCTTCAGATACAGAATTAAACAAAGCGACCTTGTCAGCAATGGCATCGCGTAAAACCTTTTCCTGTTCGCCTGATTTAGCAATTTCAGCAGTATGGTTTTTCTTTAAAACGCTACATTCTTCTATGTACTTTTTCTCATTTGTAGCTATTTCTTCTTTCAACTGAGCAATTAATTTCCCAATTGCTTCCTCTTTCAAAAAAAGGCGTCTAATTTCTTTTTCTTCTGAACGTTCGCTCAAAAAATACGAAACCAAAACTGCCGAAATAAACATAAATATATTAAAAAAACTCAACATTATCCATGATGCAAAAGAATGATCTTTACCAGATTCTTTAGCGAGTAATTGTAAAAAATCAGCACGGATAATACCGATTACAATAGAAAGAGCAATAGGAAGCCCCAGGCAAAAGAGCAACAAACCACAATCCCACCAGGAAAATCGTAATTTTAATTTAAGGGCTACTTCTCCTGTAAAATGCGCCAAAAGGGGTACTGTAACTGCGAAACCAAATACGATCAGGTAAGTTTCGATCAGATTGTGGCGAAAAATCTGAAAAGCGCCAGCATTCAATGGTAATTCTACCAGGACAATGAGTATGAAAATCAGGGCAAAAGCTGCCTTTTTCAACCAGGACTTAAAGGGATATATTCCAGGATTAAGCTTGAATTGATTTGCAAAATTCTCACGGATTTTAGTTTTTAGGACAAGCGTAGTTTGATATTCATCGATTTTCTCTAAAAGTCGAAGTTTAAGGCCCTCCCAGCTTTTACGAATGGTTTCGAGTTCTTCTTCCATCCACTTGCGGGATTCTTCAAGTTGTCTTTGCCGCTGTTCAAGACCGTTCTTCCATCTGTCCAATTCTCCGGACAAATGAGCAATTTCTGTCTGCAAAGCAGATTGAGCGCCAGAGATCAGGCGGCTAAGGTTTGAGAGTTCCTGTTTAAATGCCTCGTGTACAAATGTCTCAAATGGAATGCCTCCAACAGCAGGCAAGATCCGGCGAGCGACAAGCCGTTTTCCCTCAGAATTGGCAATCTTGTGCCAGCGATTGATAAAAACGTCGATAGCAGACTGGATGCGTTGAAATGAAATGGACTCTGAATTAGTGCCTGGCGTAGAAGTACCAATTTTTGCCAAAGTGGACTCGGGTACATTTGTCATTTTCAAAATGAAATCAAAGTAAGGCATAATCCAAAAATTTAAATTGGTTAGGAAATGTTGAGACTTATAAAATATATGTTCCAGCCACGTAATTTTGTAAGTCGTTTTTACTCAAAAAAGAGGCGTACTTCAAAAAATAATTCAACAAGCATTAAAATTCTTTAAATTTGAAAGTCTAATATACAATTGCAGCCATCATGGATTATACTCTCCGGATATCTTTAGTCCTTTCTATCATTATCTTTGCCAAAGCGGGTACCATCTGTTATGGTAATTGCAATGCAGGTTTTGCGGAAAGTCAGGTCGTGCAAACAGATTCGGTACCTATTCCTTCCTGGTTCAATTTGGAAGTTGCTTCCTTGCCTTCCGGTCTAAAAGAGAGAAATTTATTACCCCTTTACTCTGATGGAGAATACCTGTATTGCGCAGCAACGAAAAGCCAAATCATAGAAACATTGGATGATCCTCGTTTACGCCTGTACAAGGGAAAATGGGAAGAAGCTCCTAATTTTAAATGGCAAGCGCTGACAGACGCAAATCTAAGGCACCTGCAAAGTGCCGGATGCCGGATTAATGGCAAAAATATTGAGCGGTATTATTCCTTAAATACTGATGGAAAATTCAAATTGTATTTAGAGAGACAGGGGAGCAGAAACGCAGTAGAAATCGAGGATTGGGATGCTGACTTATTTTTTCCTGTTCTTACAAAAAATGGTAAAATTTTAATTTTCTCCGCATTGTCGACCCATAAAGGAGGTAGGAAAAATTACGACCTGTACATTTCTTATAATCATGGTAAATGGACTAAACCAGTCCCACTTTCTCATCTCAACACTGACAATGATGAAATAAGCACCTTTTTTCAGGAAGGAAATCAGAAAGATTCTCCGAATGATATGCTCTTCTTTACATCAGGAACGGTTGGGACTTATTCTTTGTATTGTACTGAAATTGAAGCAACCCCGCCACAACAAAACATTATAAACTCCTCATTTTTAGGATTACCGGCTTCCACGACGCAATCGCATTTTGTAGGGCAGGTACAAAGCGACAGGGCAAATAAATTCGCATTCGCAGCCTGGAAAGACGACCAATTCCGATTGTACATTGCTACGGATACACTGGAAAAACAATACAAGAATTATCATTTAATAACTATTGCAATTGACAACTATGACGACCCTTACTGGGATGATTTTAACAAAAACCTGTTTGAAGCACAAGAACTAGGCGGGGTACTTGAGGACAACTTTGGCTTCCAATGGGATGCTGCGCGGTTTGAACTTGAAAATGCAAATAAAAAAGACATTGTATCAGCTTTAAGGGAGTTTGCCCGGGTAGCTGAATATGACCACCACGGGGTTATAATTTTTACCGGACATGGATATAAAGACTCTGTTACCAACATGGCTTACTGGATACCCAGTGATGGAGGACCGCCTGGGTATCCTGAAACGTGGGTTTCTGTTGATACTATAGTATCTATTTTTGAAAACCATCCGACTTTCCTCCTTTTTTTCATTGATGCCTGTTTTGGAGGGTTGATTGATAATTCCACTCGCGGGCCAGACAAACTTTTTCATCAGGCTACGTTAAGGTGTGCCTATGCTTTGTGTAGCACATACGATCAGGAACCTAAGGTGGACAACTACTTTTTTGAAGCAATAACAGAGGTTCTCCAAAATGCCGCAGACAATGACGAATCTATTGATCAGGAAACTTTGTTTAAGCGGGTTTCACTGCATAGCAAAATCAAAACCCAATCAGAACAGAAAATTATTATGCCAGTAGGCAGGCCAATAGCAAAGATTGACAAAAATGGCAAATTTGTTTTCAAACCAAAAACGGACTAATCCCCAATCGATCATTTTATTTTTTTCATTCATTCTATTTTAATGTCTTCTTTATCGATTCGATAAATGAATTTTATGTCAAACACAAGATTGGTTCGTTCGAGGTAAGAAACAAAAGGCATGCTGACAGCCAGTTCCAGATTTAAATCTGCAGAGTAATTTGAAAACTTATGCTTTGCAAGGTTTTTAAAACCAGACATTATGCCGATTGTCGAATAAGCCCCGGCAAAGGTCTTTGTCAAAGTAGATGTCAATCCACCATAGAAATCAATTATCGGTGCATGGTATCTGTAAGAAACTTGCCATATTGCCGGGAATATACCAACCTTCAGCCAGGATGCGCTCAACCAGTGTACATTCTGCAAACAGGCGCCTCCAATTAAATACCAGCGATGCTCGTAAAGGTTGTTTTCTGTTGTTCTTTTGTTTGAAAAGCGGAAATTTTTTTGATAACTGCCCCCCAAAAACAGGTATTTATTTTTGTAAAACAGTCCCGATCCGGCGGAGAGACCTCCCTCCGGAGTCTGAAATTCCAAAACCGTATTATCATCTAAATACAGGGTCTTGTCTTCCAAATTTACGCTGGCTTGGGACAAATGAATATTGATACCGACCGCAAGTTGTTGTTCTCCGCGCATTAAATTTATTGCCCCGCGCCCACCGAATTGAATGTTTTGGAAGGCCCCCATTTGGTCATACACAAGTTGTGTTCCCCAATGCCACCGGTTGTAGCGATGGGTAAAATTGAGTCCGCCCGTATGCGGTGCTCCCGGAAGTTCAAACCATTGATGCCGGTAAAACAAAGACAGGAATGCTCCCGGATGCTCTTGCTCTATCCAGTCGAGCGCAGCAGGGTTATAGAGGCTAAACTGACCTGGCGATTCACTAAACAAAGGATATTGTTGTGCCAAAACGAGGTTACTAAACCATAAAAATACAGCCTTAACCAAGAGTAACTTGTATTTCATTTCAGTTAGTCGTTTAAGATGGTGATGTATCCACGAACAATAGTATAACTTTGGGTGTAATAAATCGTAAGAGAAAAAGGATAAGACCCATCAGGCAGGTTATTCCCCTCATAAGTCCCGTCCCAGTCCTGCCCATAAGGACGTTCCCGGAAAAGCACATTGCCATACCGGTTAAGGATTACCAATTCTGTGTCGTCGCCAGGCTTTAACCCATAAAAAACAAGCAGGTCATTTTTTCCGTCTCCATTAGGAGTCATTACAGGGTATTCTTGAGGAGTGTCCGGCATAGGAATCAAAAGGCTGATGGGAATGAATTTTTCCCATTCACAGCCAATAGCATCCATAATGGTTAATTTATAATTTCCCAACGGGAGTTGTGAAAAGACAAAATTGGCATCACAATCACCACTGGGCTGGGTTGTAAGGCCTGCTATCGGTGATAAGGCAACCTCAAAAGGCGGGTTCGTGCCATCTACACAAACAGCGATCAAGCCATCATTCTCTTGCAGGGCAGGTGAGATGGTAAAGGTTGTATCTACCTCACTCACAAATATTCTGGCAGTGTCGAGCAAAGCAGTAACACAGGATGTATTACCTGTTTCTGTCACAGCAATGGAAAACGTGGCACTCTCAGAAAGTTCAGGCGTCGAAAAGGCAACGGCACTGGTGTTGCCTGTAATGGCATTGCCGATTTGAATGCCATTTTGCAACAATTGATACTGATACCCTGGTTGAGTATTTTCGAGAATGATTTGCACTTGTTCATATTTACAGATGGTGTCTATTGCTGGTGTTAATGCGAAAGTGGGGTCAGGGCAATTGCAATCGGAACTGCCTTCTACAAGAACGGTGACGCTTCCTGTCCTCAAAGTCAATAATGGAGCACCCTCATTGGTCACTTCGCAGCGGTAAACACCTGCTTCTGCTACGGCGGGGATAAGTAATTTGTTGGTATTTGAAGTGGCGAATGGAGCTCCGTTGAGGGTCCAAGCATAGGTATTGGAAGTAAGATTTTCGTCAATGTTAAGGTCGAGCAAAAGGGGAGTGCATTTCGACACGCGGATAATTGTATCATTCCAAATATTTCTTTGACTGGCATACTGCAAAGCTCCTATGCCTACGTTGGGCAAAATATCTTCAAATGTAAGGCGGTTGCCTTCCACATGCAGATTTGACCAATTAGTCGAACCGGCAAAAACCGGCATTTCATCAAAGTAATTGTCATTAAGCTCCACATTGCTGATATTGGGGGTAAGGTTTGCTAAATTAGGTATTGAACCTTTCAGACAGGAACCAGGAATTGATATTTTATAAAGCTTGACGGCCCTGGGAAAATCAGGATGTAATCCAGAAAAACACCCTGATAGATGCATCGTTTCCAGTTTTTGACAATATGTAAAAGGGGGTACCTCTCCTTCAAAATCATTGTACCGCATGGAGAGATGCCTCAATTGGGGCATCCCTGAAAAATCAGGAATTTCTCCGGATAAGTTATTTTCAGCAATGTCTAACTCTAATATTTCCGGAAGCTGAAAATCAGGCAAAGTACCTGTAAAATTATTGTTGCTTAGTCTCATATAGGCTAATTTAGGCGTTCCAACGAAATCATGCAGGGTACCGGAAAGATTTCCTCCGGAAGAGCCGCAGCCGGATACTTGAAGTTCACCTAAATTCGGGAGATTATAAGCAGGGATATTCCCTGATAATTGATTGTTACAGGAGAGGTTGATATAACTTAATTTTTGACAAGCTTGAAAAGAAGGCAATGTGCCACTTAGGTTATTAGCAATTATCGATATTACGGTTAACTCAGGTAAAGCACTGAATTCAGGTAAACTACCCGAAAGTTGATTGTCTCTTGCAACGAGCCATTGTAGTTTGGGCAAGCCCTGAAAATCAGGAATAGGTCCCTCTATCATATTGCCACTCAGAATTAATTTTTCAAGGCATGGAAAAACAAGATCGGAAGGTAGTTGCCCCTTCAAGTTATTTCCTGGTCCGGAATAATAATATCCATCCCCAAGAATACTATCCAATTCGATCGATTTCACTCCGCCTTCTTCTGTCAGAGTGATGCCAAACCAGGTATGTATTGGTTCAGAAAAATTCCACTCTACTTTCCAGGGGGTTTCACTCAAAGCATTGTGAAATCTGACTAACTCAAGCGAATCGGCAACCCTGTTACAAGGTTGGCAAATACTGCTGGCTGAAAGAAAAAGTAAAGCAATTAATCCAACCAGTCGGCTAAAACATGAGTATAACAGGTCATTTCTCATGGTTGAAAATTATTTACTGGGTTTTATAAACCGGGATTTGATAGGCGCGATGCTTAATGAAAGCGAGGTACTTTGTCTTATCTTTTGCATTTTCCAGAAGAACCTTCCAGGTTATGTTTTGCCGTTCCGTTGTCTCCCAAAAAGACCGGATAAAGCTTCGGGTAAAAATACCGCCGTTTTCATAACACCATCCTCTGTGCCTGCAGGAAGAAGCAATCGCTGTAATTACTTTTTCCCGGTAACTCAATAATTGTTGAATATTTTTTTTACGCCTCGTCTCAGTTTCTGCACCTTTTGTGCCACTGGGAACCAATTGGGGGGCATCTTTTGTACGAATGAGCTGGGAGCAACAGTCTGCAAGGAGTAATTTAAATTTTGCATTTTTTTTCGCAAGCGCTAATTCTATTTTTGCCAACTCAAATTTTCCGTCTTTTAACTGTAGAATACGATTAAATTCTTCACAGGTTTTATCAGAGACAATCCACGCATGTCCGGTATAATAAACAACCATGATGTCGTTTTCTGACGGATTGATATGCTTAAGGGCATCATTGACTGCATTTAAAGTAAATTTTGCCCCTGTCAGCTTGGTAGGTCGATAATCAAGCGCGACAATACTGGCAACACTCCTCATCATAGAATCAATCATTCTTTCATTCTCATAACATGCTCGACTGACAAGTGGATCATTCGTATCCGCCATGATTAAACAATAAAGCTTTCCTTGCGCATGAACATCAAAACTCACACATGCCATTATGCACCAAATAAGGGTTAATATGTTCTTTTTCATGGCAGTTCATTGAAAAGATTAATGGATTTTTCTTTGATAAAATCGTTTTTTGCATGGCTACTCAGCGAAAACAAGAGTTCTTTTACTTCCTTTATTTTCCTCATTCGTAATAAAACCAAAGCTTTTTGCCACCGTATTTCATCGTATAAAAAAACCAGGTCTTCAGAAGTTTGCAAATGAGATTCTGCCTCATCCAAAACAGAATACGCTTTTGCAAAGTCCCTTTTTTCTGCATAGCAACGTCCAATGAAAAGATGTGTTACCCAGGCTATGTCATCCTTGCTTTTTAACTGAGCCATATATTGTTCCAGCAAGGCGATAGCCAGGTCAGTTTTATAGGCGTCAAAGGCAATCAGCCCCTCTTTTTTTAATCGAAATGCAGCCGTGTCCAGCGGGGTGTCTGTCGAAAAGGGCAATGCCAATCCCCAGGCCGCTTTCGGACGTTCTGTATCATACCTGGCAGCCAGTGTGGAAATGTTATCCTCAGCATTTGGCCGAAACAGCCACCAACAAAGTCCTAAGCCAACAAGCAATATAGCGGCAACGGCCACCCTGCGCACGAGGTTTCGCAGGGCTTTGACTTTTGCATCTAAAAAAATTACCCGATCTTTTGACGGCGGCAGGCTGTTCTTATACTTTTCAAAGGAAAAGCTTTCCCATTCGCTTTCTTTCAATTGTTTTTCAAATTCCAGCTTTTCTTGCCCCTTTATTTCCTCATTTAGATGGCGCTGATATTGAACATGTTGATCTTTTTGCATTTCAAGGAAAGCTTTTTCTACCAAGGCTTTCGCTTCCAAATGCGCGGGATAATCCCGGAGCGCTTCATAAGAAGACTTAAAGGTCAGAAATTGATAGTACAGCTCTTTGTCTCTTTGAAACCGAAATTCGAGGTTTTTCTCCTCCCCGGGGTTCATTTCTCCGGCAAGATAGCGGTCAAAAAGATCAATCGGGATTGTTATCTTTTTCATTTTTTTTGCCTTTTTGTTTTTCAAAATTCATAAAGTACGCTTTGTTTTCGGAGGTTTTTACATAAAAATACTGCATCAACCAGGGGTCTTTTTCTAATTGTTTTTCGGCAAACCTCTTCAGCTTTTTCAGGCATTTACTTAATTTCTCCTTTATTGCACCATAGGATGGGTATCCCAACTCCAGATAGGCAGTTTCATAGGGTACTCTATTGTCATACCTTGCAATAAATAACTCCCGGCATTTATCGGCAAGCCTTTTAGCACGGTTGCTGTTGCCGCTTTGCGCAAACGCCTCTCTGGCGGCATCAAGCTTATTCCAAAGGGCTTCTTTTATGTTCCAAACAATTGTTTCTGAAAAGTCGAATTCTGACTCCCAGGTGGCTTCATTAGAATGATACCCACCAGAAGCAAAATCGACCCCATTATCCTGGATATTGGAAGAGACAACAGGGAATTCCTGAAAATTTGTTGACACTATTTTTTTAGCATTGTCTCTCCTGTATTTGTTGACCTGATTATTGCACGCGCAATAAAGATAGGTAAGAGGATTTTCTATTATGGTTTTATGATTAAGGTTTTGCCATACACTAATAAAAACATTTTGTGTTAAATCCGAAGCAATACTTCCTTCAATATTCTTACTTTTTATCAAAGCAAAACTTGATTCCCATAATAATTTCCACACCTCCTTACAGGCAGGGGAATCTGGGTTGCGCAGGGCCTCGATGATCACTTCGTTGTTAAACTCGGATAACTGTTTAGCCATTTTGCCATGTAGTTAGCTGAAAGTAATGAATATACATGGATAAAGTACCACAATCCTAAATTTGTAATCAGTTTTATTGATATATTTGTTGCGACTGGAATCATTTTGGGTTGGAAATGGCGGTAAAATAATGTTGGTGCATTCCTTCAATTGAATGCCCACCAGTCATTCAATTGAAGGATCGCTCAGTCGCCCTTCGCCTTTTTTCGTCATTGAACAGGGCTATGCTTATCAAATTGGCAATTGTTTGCCATACCATGCTGCTGATTTTATTGCTAACTTTTGCTCTTGCATCTGCCCCGCCGGCGCTCAAGCTGAATCGCTCGTACCGAAGCTCCTCTACTTTCCACCCGCTTCATTTTAAATACGACGCTGCTCGATGTAGCCTTTGGCTGCATACGGATAAAAGCTGCGGGTTCAGCCCGCCGGGTGCCATTCAGCACGAAAAAAGCACCCAAAGCCCTCCCAACCCCCAAAAAATGTTGTACTACTTTGGTTACTCTGTTTTGGAGGGAAGGGAAAACGGAAGCCTCGTGCCTGGTATCAAAACAAACTGGAAAATTTTCCACAGCTTATAAGAAAGTTATGCTGTTTTCGACCCGCTTCCTTGTCTTTGAGGATAGGGTGCTTAACTTCGCCCTACATCAAACTTTGCCTGCATGCCACATGTCACCCGCATTTTTTGCCTCCTTTTTCCATGTTTCATTCTGGTGCTGACGGCTTGCCAGCGCAACGCAGCGCTCCAACCCCCGGCACCAGATGCTGTAAAAACCGCATCCGGTGCTCCGTCCTACCTCATCCTCATCTCCATGGATGGTTTTCGTTGGGACTACGTAGAGCGATTTCAGCCGCCACAACTCAAGGCATTCATTGCAGGCGGCGTTCAGGCGGAGGGGCTGATTCCATGCTATCCCAGCAAGACTTTTCCCAACCATTACAGCATTGCTACAGGGATGTACCCCAACAACCACGGTTTGGTAGACAACAGTTATTTCGACCTCAATAAAAATGCCCGTTATGCCATAAGCAACCGCGAAATGGTAGAAGATGGGTACTGGTATGGCGGTACGCCGATATGGGTGCAGGCTGCCAAAGCGGGTATGGTTACGGCCAGTTACTTTTTTGTCGGCTCGGAGGCTGCGGTGCAGGGCATCCGTCCGCGCTACTACTATCGGTATGATGGCAGTGTGCCCAATCAGCAACGGGTAGATCAGGTCATTGCCTGGCTCCGGTTGCCGGAAGCAGAGCGCCCACGGTTGATAACCTTGTATTTTTCAGACCTCGACGATGTGGGGCACCGGTACGGCCCAAATGCAGATGAACCTTTGCGCGAAAAACTGTTGGCTTTAGATACCATCCTTGGACGACTTTTTGACGGGGTAGCCAAAACAGGCCTTCCGGTCAACATCATTCTGGTCTCTGACCATGGGATGTCGCCCATTGCGATAAGCAATCTATTGCCTGTAGAGGCTGTGACCGACGAGGAACGCTACACCAGTGTCAGTAATGGCGCGTTGGTGCATTTGTATTTAAAAGCAGGTACCGACCCGGAGGCAGTGTACAACGGGCTTAAAGCCAGGGCTGAACACTACCAGGTTTACCGGGTAAGGGAAGTGCCTTATTTTGAAGTGCCGCCTACCAATCTGCGCTGGGGAGACCTCATCATTGTTCCCGACCCTGGCTTTTATTTTGTGAATAGCCGGGCAAAAGGTACCCGGCAAACGTCGGGCCCTGCTGAAATTGGGGAACACGGCTTCGATACCGCGAACAGAGACATGCACGGCATTTTTTACGCCCGTGGCCCGGCAATAAAGGAGGGAGGATTGCGCCTTCCTGCATTCAAAAATATCCACGTATACCCGTTGATGTGCGCCATACTGGGGTTAGACGTCCCGGCAGATGTTGACGGGCGGGGCGATGTGCTGCAGGGGGCTTTGCGGGAATGACGGACATCGCATTGCCCCCGGTTGCTCTTAGCAGCAAAGCAATGGGTGCTCCAGGATAACTTTTCCGGATGAATGCCCAAAAAGCAGGACTACTGTACGTCTTTGGGCTGTGCTTTCTCCATATTTTTCGCCGATGCCTTTTTCACTTCCTCCAGCACTTTCAGCATTTCGGCATGAACCGGTTCCATCTCGGAGGTCAGGCGGTCGTGTTCTGCTTTCAGTGCCGCAAATTCCTGTTCGAACGTTTCAGAAGTAAGGTCGCCGGCGCCGTGTTTTGCCAGCAGGCTGTCGCTTTTGGCTAAAATTTCATTGCTGTTTTTGAGTATTTTATTCTGCTTCGGCAGGATGACGATTTGCATCATGGACGTAAACCATTGCGTCAGGGAATCTGTGAGCATCGTATCCATGACCATGATTTTTTGCAGTTCGCTGATGGCATAGTTTTGATCTTTTTCAAATTTACGCGCATCGTTGAACATGCCAAGGCGTTTGTTCAGCGCTTCCAGTTGAGTGTCGCTTTCGGCGGGATTGCTGTTGCACGCGCTCAGGCTCAAAACCAGTATCCCCGTGGTCAAAATAGAGAAAAAAAGGCTTATCTTTTTCATGTCTGTGTGATTTTTAAGCGGCGAAGTTATTGCTTTTCCGATATGCTGGCACCGACTTTTTCAGATCAGGGTTTAAGGCGCTCCACCAGAATGGGCAACATCAGGTCGACCCAGCGGCCATACATCTTACCGGAAGGATGCAATTGATCGGATGCCAACAGGGTAGCATCATTCAGTGCTTCCCGCGAAATGGGGGTAATGTCGAAATAATGTACTCCCCGATTTTCGGTGATGGTACGGTTCGAGGCATTGAACGCGTCAATTTCCTGACTGATCTGATCCGGATTCGGGCGATTTTGCCCAAATGGCGTCACGGCGTAATCGGGAATGGACAAAACAAAAACCCGCTCCGGACGGTTGCCCGCAAAGCGAATGGCGGTTTCGAGCAAAGCCGCAAATTCCACCTCGTAGTCACTCCGCGCAAACCCCCGGAATTGATTGTTGACCCCGATCAGCAGGGTAACAAGCCCGAAGGTATCAGCAACCAGTGTTGCATTGTTGATGGCCGCTTTAAGGTCGCCGGTAGTCCAGCCGGTTTTGGCAATAATTTGCAGGGTATCCACAGGGATGCCGGCTTCTGTCAGTTTGGTCCGGAGCTGAACCGGGAAACGGGCCGTTGCAGCCACGCCCTGGCCAATGGTGTAGGAATCGCCCAGGGCCAGAAAATAGAGGGGAGGCTTCGGTGTTTCTTCCACAATCAACGGTTCTGGCACAGGCTGGTGTTCGCAGCCCGTTGCACCAAGCAGGGTAGTTAGTCCGAAAACAAAAAAGAACTTATTCATGAAGGTGTTATTTTGATTCTCCGGATAAAGCCGCCAGAATATTTCCAATGATAGCTTTTCCGTGGTGCCTTGTATTTTCAATAAACAGGCGATTGGTCTGAAGACCCGCACATAAGACGCCTGCCAGATAAACACCCGGAAGATTGGTTTCGAGCGTGTTGCTGTCATGAACCGGCGTTCGCGCCTCGTCGGTGTCGAACTGAATCCCGAGGCTTTCCAAAAAACTGAAGTCGGGCTGGTAGCCGGTCATCGCCAGCACGAAGTCGTTTTCGATGGTGAGGGGGCCTTCCGGGGTTTGCAACCTTACGCGGTCGGGCATGATTTCGAGCACTTCAGTATTGAACCAGACCTTAATGCTGCCTTCTTTGATCCGATTTTCAATATTAGGCCGGATCCAGTATTTTACTCCTTTATAAATTTCGCTTTCGCGAATGGCCATCGTTACTTCTGCACCTTTGTTCCAGGTTTCCAGCGCCACGTCGCAGGCCGAATTGGCAGCCCCGATTACCAGTACCTTTTGCCCTGCGTAGAGGTGCGGGTCGTCGTAATAGTGCTTCACTTTCGGCAATTCTTCGCCGGGAACGCCCAGCAGCCGCGGCGTATCGTAAAACCCGGTAGCCACAATCACGGCGCGGGCATGCCATGTCTGTTTTACGGAAAAAACCCGCCATCCGGTTTTTTCATGGGCTTCCATTCCGGTTACCGCTTCGTATAGGCGTACGTTCAGCTTCCAGGCTTCCCAAATGCGGCGGTAGTACTCCAGCGCTTCCCGCCGGGTTGGTTTTTCCGTGTGGGAAATGAACGGCGTCTCGCCAATCTCCAGCAACCTCGACGTAGAAAAGAAAGTCATGTTTTCCGGAAAATGATAAATGGAATTGGCCAAAACGCCTTTTTCCAGCACTACATAAGACAGGCCTGCCTTCTGTGCTTCGATGGCGCAAACCAGCCCTGCGGGGCCGGCACCGATGATGACTACGTCGAGCGGTATTTCCATATTCATGTTGCAGGTATTAAAGAGCAAAGGGCAAATTTGAATAAGCTGAGGGCATTCTGGTATTTGCCGCCTTATTTTTTACCTTTTGCCAATTTACTGTTTGCCAATTTACGTCAGAAAGGGGGATTTCCCGGCCTCTTCCATGCAAAGGAGCAACTTTTGACGTGCAGATACGTTCTTTATTATCGTATTTTTGCGGTCACGTGGTCAATTTTTACCTACAACAAACAATCAGAAAAGTTTATGCGGCGCATCGTATTTTTGGCGGTTTTGATATGGACAAGCCTGACTCCGGCGCTGGTCGGAGCACAGGACGCACAGCTGGCGCAGCAGTATTTCCGCGATGGCGAATATGAAAAAGCGGCCCTCTTGTACCAAAAGCTGTTTGAGCAAAACGAGCAAAACGACTACATCTTTGAGCGTTATATCGAATGCCTGCTGGCTACGGAAGATTTTGCAACAGCCGAAGCTTCCATCAAAAAGCAGATCAAAAAAATGCCCCAGAACTCCACCAATTATGTGTTGCTGGGCAAATTGCTGGAGCGCCAGTACCGCGACGACGACGCCCTTGCTCAATACCGTGAAGGCATTGCCAAATTGCCCGCCGACCGCTACCAGGTAGTCCGCTTAGCCAATGCCTTCATTACCTCCAACAAGTACGAACTGGCCATAGAAGCCTACGAAAAAGGTGCAGAGTTGCTCAAAGACACCCAGGTTTTTTCTTTCAACCTCGGCGATTTGTACCGCATGAAAGGCGATACCCCCAAAATGATCGAAAACTACCTGAACAGCATTGACGCCGATCCGACCCGTCTGAACAACCTCAAAACGGTTTTTCAGCGCTACCTTTTCCCGGAAGATTTTAAGGAATTGCAAAAGCAGCTCTACGCCCGCATGCAGGACGGCGCTGAAAAGGAATACCACGCCGAATTGCTGGCCTGGGTGTTCATCCAGCAAAAAGACTACAACAGTGCGCTGCGCCAGGCCAAAGCCCTCGACCGGCGCATGCAGGAAAATGGCGGCCGGGTATTCCGGTTGGCCGAAGTGGCTGCCAATGACGGCGATTACGACGCTGCCATCTCCGGATACGACTATATTGTGGCCCAAAAAGGCCCTGCTTCTTCGTTTTACATAGACGCCCGCACCGAAGCGCTGCGCTGTCGCCGCAACAAGATTGTAGAAGGCTACCAATACACAGAGCAGGAACTGCGCGCCCTGGAATTGCAGTTCAATGCATTTCTCGATGAGTTTGGCCGCACAAAAATTACAGCGCCGGTCATCCTTGACCTTGCTGAACTACAAGCCGTTTACCTCAACGATCTCGACCAGGCCATTTCTCTGCTGTCGAAAATGATCGAGTACCCCGGCACCGAGCCAGCCGTACAGGCAACAGGAAAAATCCGTTTGGCTGATTATTATCTGATGAAAGGAGAAGTGTGGGACGCTACGCTGCTTTATTCGCAGGTGGACAAAGATTTCAAAGAAGATGTGCTTGGGCAGGAAGCCCGCTTCCAGAATGCGCGCCTGTCATATTTCAATGGCGATTTTCAGTGGGCACAAGCGCAGTTTGAAATCCTGAAAGCCGCCACTTCCCGCCTGATCGCTAATGATGCTCTCGACCTCTCTGTATTCATTATGGATAATCTTGGTTTAGACTCTACTGCAACAGCCCTCGGCATGTACGCAGACGCTGAATTGCTGGTGTTTCAAAATCGCTTTGATGAAGCTTTCAGTAAGATGGACAGCCTTGTCCTCCTTTTTCCCGAACACAGTCTTCAGGACGATGTGTGGTACCTGAAAGCAAAAGTCTTTTCCCGGAAGCGCGACTATGCCCAGGCAGCCCTGATGTACCAGGCAATCATGGAGAAATACCCGGAAGACATCCGCGCCGATAACTCTATGTTTGAACTGGCTGAACTCTACGAAACCCACCTCAATGATGTAGAAAAAGCCAAGGCCCTTTACGAAAAGATCTTTATTGACTATTCAGGCAGCACATTCGCAGTGGAAGCCCGGAAGCGGTTCAGGAAATTGAGGGGAGATAATATTTAGGAGATCTGGGCGTTTGCCCGCACTACCCGTTAAAACACTTTGGGAAGCAATCAATGGGTTGTTGGCGACGGATCAAATGAAATTTTTCTTCCTTCATTACAACCTTCGCCGGAATTCCTATATTTGCCCCATCTACACCCTTTAGAGCTCGCTCAAGGAAATCCAGGTAAGCTTTTCGTTTCCTGTTATCTGTATGTTTTGTTAGCAAAACGAAGCGAAATAATATCAATCAACGAGGCAGCGTTTATGCCCTGGTAAGTGTCTCCACTCTTATCGGGCCTGACAGAAGAATTGCCGGAATGGGATTTTAACAATTAAATGTGCATTCGTTTCGGCGACATTCCTTAATATTGTAGCCCGTTTCACAGATTCAAAAAAATCTTTTATCGAAGCAGTGTTTTACAAACCACCTCTCTTTATGAAGAAAGTTCAATCGCTCTGGATCGCCTGCCTGCTCGTGGTAGGGTTGTCTACGCTCAACGCGCAGGACATTCACTTTTCGCAATTCTATATGTCGCCGCTGAACCTCAACCCGGCGATGACCGGCGTGATGAATTGCAATATCCGCCTGGCCGCAAACTACCGCAACCAGTGGGCCAGTGCGCTGCGCAGCAATGCATATAGTACGTATTCCGTTTCCTACGACCAGCGCGTACCGGTAGGCCGTAATGACTACTTCGGCGTTGGGGGCACTTTCTGGGGCGACCGCGCAGGTGAAGCTAATTTTGCAACACTGACCGGTAAACTGTCGCTGTCTTACAGTAAAAAAATGGGTGGCGGCCGCAACGATGGCCATTATCTCGTTTTTGGTGCTGAAGGCGGTGTGGCACAGCGCAGTATTGACTTCCTTAAGCTCCGTTGGGGTACCCAGCACGACGGAGAGGGTGGTTTCGATGGAACGCTGGAATCTCAGGAAACTGGTTTTGACCGCGATAATTTCATTTTCGCAGATATGGCTGCTGGTTTGCTCTGGTTTATGGTTTTCGACAAAGACAACAACCTTTACCTCGGGGGTGCTTTTCACCACCTCAACCGTGCCAACCAGTCATTCGACAGCGATGGCGAAGACTTACTGTACAGCCGCTTCACGGTGCATGCTGGTGGTGAGTTTATGATGGGCGACCGTTTTGGCATCACGCCCGGCGTGATCGTGATGAGCCAGGGCCCTTCATTTCAGGTAAATGCGGGCACAGGTTTCAAATTCCTGTTGGGCAGCCGCCAAAGCTATCAGGCATTTCAGTTTGGTCTTTGGACACGTATCTCCAACAAAATTGAAACAGGCGTACTGAACGATGCAGCCATTTTGTCCACGCGTTTCGATTACGACGCTTTCAGCCTCGGTTTCAGCTACGACATCAACGTATCGCCGCTCAAACCGGCCACTAACTCAAATGGTGGTTTTGAATTTGCTTTGATCTATAAAATTTGTGGTCCGGAAAGACGCGGTGTTTACTGCCCGAACTTCTAATTCTGATAAAGTATTCGTGGAGCATCAAGAAGGGACCGTATCGTTTCCCTTTCTGAATAAGATGTAAAAGCAAATGGGTAAGGGGCAGTTTAGCTCACTTGCCCATTTGCTTTTTGCCTTTTTCCTTCGCCACAATTCCTTAAAAATTGCATCCGGGAGCAATAATGTCGCTCAAAAGACGTACCTTGCCAAGACAACTGCAACGGAAATTAACTGCAACATTCTATTGTCCGGCTCCGTATATGTACGGATAACATTTAAAAAAATACATTTTCCACAAAAACACAAGCGCTATGGCTATGTTTGGCAGCACCAACAGCAAAGAGGTAAACAAAAGCAAAAACGGAACACCGTCTTCTCCTTCGTCCACTTCTTCCCATTCGCTCAACAGCCTGGTGCAGGGCACTGCTGTAGAGGGAATCATCAAAGCCGACAGCGATATTCGGGTAGACGGGTCGATTAAGGGCAAGTTGTTTTGCGATGCAAAAGTCATCATTGGCCCAACCGGCCAGATTGAGGGCGAGGTAAAATGCCAGAATGCTGT
Source organism: Saprospiraceae bacterium (assembly GCA_013361075.1). Taxonomy (GTDB): domain Bacteria; phylum Bacteroidota; class Bacteroidia; order Chitinophagales; family Saprospiraceae; genus JABWAJ01. The sequence continues at coordinate 19,072 of JABWAJ010000015.1, forward strand.
TATTGAAGGCAAATTTGACGGCGTTTTGAATGTAGCAGAGTTGCTCAATGTACGCGAAACGGCGCAAATTACCGGCGACGTCACCACCGGAAAATTGATTGTTCAATCCGGCGCAGTGTTCAATGTAACCTGCTCAATGGAAGGCGGTAAAAAAATAACACCGGGCAGCAGCATAGGTGCCGGCAAAGAAACTTCAGGTGCTACAAAAGAAACCCAGCCCGCAGGAGCCTGATTCTGACCAAAAGAAAGGGGATGCAAAAGGCCGCGATTACATGAAGTATTCGGGAATGGTCTTTCAAATGGGCATCATCATCCTGATAGGAACCTGGGCCGGAAAAAAATTAGATGAACGCATGCAGACCTCAAAGCCTTATTTTACTGTCGCTCTGGCTTTGCTGTCTATCTTTGCAGCTTTATACACAGTGCTAAAAGATTTAATCCGGCGTCCATGACGAGCAAAGGTTTTTTCCTTCAGTTAGCCATACTATCCACGGTTTCTGCAGCAGGTATTATGTTAATTAACCGTCTGCCTTTAGTTCAGCCGCATAGCCTGCTTTCCTGGATGAGTCTGTTGTTTTTCATTGCCCTAAGTGCTTTTATTTTCTTTTCTGCAAAGCGATCGGCAGCAAATGCAAATAAAAATGCCTTTACCAATACGGTTCTGGGCTTCACCATGACCAAAATGCTGATTTGTGCCACGATAGTGGTTGCGTACCACAAGATCGCCCAGCCAGCATCCAAATGGTTTTTACTGCCATTTTTTGCTACATATCTCATTTTTACTGCTTTTGAAACTTACTGGATGATGAAGCTCGCCCGAACGAGCGCCTGATTTTTGTTCAAATGAACAAAACCTTGTAACTTTCATCCATATTTCTTAAACCAATCATACCTGCATACCATGAAGCTTTTCCTCCCTTTTATCATACGCCCATACCTTTGGCTGTTGCTTTTTCTGATGATGGCCGATTCTTGTGCTGTAAACCCGGTAACCGGGAAAAAAGAACTCATGTTCATGTCGGAAGACCAGGAAATAGCGCTTGGGGTAGAATCAAATCCCAGCATTCTGGCAGAGTTTGGCGAATATGAAGATGCGACTTTACAGAAATTTATCAACGACAAAGGGCAGGAAATGGCACGTATTTCGCACCGCCCCGGCTTAAAATACGAATTCCAGATTCTGGACTCACCTGTGGTAAACGCATTTGCCTTGCCCGGTGGTTTTGTCTATTTCACGCGCGGAATTATGGCGCATTTCAATAATGAAGCAGAGTTTTCGGGGGTTTTAGGCCATGAAATCGGGCACGTCACGGCCCGGCACGGCGCTTCCCAGCAAAGCAAACAAATCCTGGTATCCGCCGGGTTGATGCTCGGCATGGTGGTTTCAAAAGACTTCCAGCAGTTTGCAGATGTAGCCGGTGCCGGTGCACAATTGCTTTTTCTCAAATTTAGCCGCGACGACGAAAGCCAGTCGGACAAGCTCGGCGTGGAGTATTCCACCAAAATCGGATACGATGCCAAAGAAATGGCTGGTTTTTTCAAAACATTAGACCGCCTCAGCGGAGGCTCTGAAGGCCGGGTTCCATCTTTTCTGTCTACCCACCCCAATCCGGCAGACCGGAATGTGAAAGTTGGGCAAATGGCAAAAGAAATGCAAAGCAAAACGCCGGAGAAAAAATTCAACGTCAATCGCGACAGTTACCTGCGCATGATTGACGGTTTAGTTTATGGCGAAGATCCACGCCAGGGTTATGTCGAAAATGACAATTTTTATCACCCGGAACTCAAATTTCAGTTTCCTGTGCCACAAGGTTGGCAGGTAGCCAATTCACCGCAACAAGTGCAGATGGCACCGAAAGACGGCAAAGCGCTGATGATTATGGCGGTTGCACAGGAAAAAACGCTGGATGCCGCCGCTCAGGCCATGCTGACCAACTATAAACTCAGGCAGATCAGTTCAAAAAAAGTTACCGTTGGCGGTTTTCCGGCCATGGAAGTCCTGTCGGAGCAAGCAACCCAGGCCCAGCAAACTCAGGATCCTGCGACTAATCAAAACCAGCAGGCGCAGCAAAAAATTCGGGTGCTGACTTACCTCATTCAATACAACAACCTGATTTACCAGTTTTTGGGTGTAACAGCAGAAGCAGATTACAATACGTACAGTGGCCGGTTCCTCGGCACCATGCAGAATTTTCGGACCCTGAGCGATCCGGACAAAATCAACCGGCAACCGGAGCGGATCCGGATCAAAACCATAGAAAAAAACGGTACTTTATCCGATGCCCTTAAAGCGTTCAACACCCCGGCTAACCGAATGGATGAACTTTCCATTCTGAACGGCATGGCACTGACCGATCCGGTTCAGAAAGGCATGTTGATCAAATTAGTGGGCAAATAATCGCGATGGCTGACGATAAAGTTTACCTTAAACTGCAACGAATAACGATCCGGCCATTTCAAGATCAGGATGTAGCGGACTTCTTCGAATACCGCTCCGATCCGGTTGCCAATATCCTGCAAGGATATACGCCGTTCAACGCGATTGAACAAGCCCGCGACTACATTAACGAACAAAAAAAACACTCCTTCGGCCCGGCTGGGCAATGGATTCAGCTGGGCATCGCGGAAAATGCCAGTGATAAAATCATCGGCGACATTGGAATGCGCCCACTGGATTACGACCCCCGTATGGTCGAAATCGGGTTTACCGTAGCAGCCCCCTTTCGGGGAAAAGGGTACGCCAAAGAAGCGTTGGCCGGACTTTTTTCATGGCTTTTTGGGGAAAAACGAATCCACCGGGTCATGGCCATCACGGACACTGAAAACCATGCCACTATCTGCCTGTTGGAGGGCCTCGGCATGCGGCAGGAAGGAAAAACCCTGAAGAGTTTTTGGAACAATGGGGCGTGGCGCGATGAATACCTTTATGCTTTGCTATCCGAAGAATGGATAAGTGCTAATTAACAACAACGGCAGTCATGTTTCAACCTGAATTATTTAAAGACAAAATTGCTCTGGTCACCGGCGGCGCCACGGGCATTGGCTTCGCTATTGCAGAACAACTGCTCAAACTGGGGGCCCATGTGTACATCGCCTCCCGCAAAGAAGAGAAACTGGTAGCGGCACAGGCAAAACTGGCGGCTTTGGGCCCCTGCTTCAGTGCGGTATGTGACATTCGTAAAACGGAACAAATACAAGCGCTGGCGGAAAAAATCAAAATGGAAGCCGGCCGGCTCGACCTGCTCATCAATAACGCCGGCGGACAATTTCCGGCTTTGGCAGAAGACATTGCTGAAAAAGGCTGGAACGCAGTCATCAACAACAATCTGAACGGCACCTGGTACATGACGCAGATTATGGCCCAAAATTTTTTCATCCCACAGCAATCCGGTACCATCATCAACATCATCGTCAACATTTACAGGGGGGTACCGGGCATGGCACATACCGGTGCGGCGCGTGCTGGCGTAGACAACATCACGAAATCGCTGGCTGTGGAATGGAGCAAATACAATATCCGGCTGAATGCCGTGGCGCCGGGCATTATCCGCAGTTCAGGGCTGGATCACTACCCTCCGGAACTGGTAGAGGGAATCGAAGCAACGATTCCCATGAAACGCCTTGGTACCGTCGATGAAGTAGCCTGGCTGACTTTGTTTCTGGCCAGCCCAATGGCTGCCTACATTACCGGTGAAACGGTATATGTGGATGGCGGGCAGAAGCTCTGGGGGAATATTTTCCAGTTGTAAAAAACGGAATACTTGTCCGCTTTCATGTACCTCGCTTTTGGGGGTAATGCCTCCCAAATAAAAGACCACAAAGCACTTAAAATAAAAACGAGCCATCCTGAAAAAAACTCAGGATGGCCCATCATGTATTTTCAAATTGTAATCTCCGCGATTTAGAGCTTGTTCGGGAATTCCTCAATCGGCTGCGTGTGGCAAATTTTATTTTATACTGCGTTGGATTTTTTGACTACGTCGAACTTACGTTTCAAG
>JABWAJ010000455.1 GCA_013361075.1 Saprospiraceae bacterium
TGAAAAGCTTGCCAAAGTACCCCGATGCGTTCATTGTAAGCAATTTGATAATACAAAGCGCCCGGCAGCAGGAGCATGACAGCAATTTTAAAAATCAGGTTTATGCCTCGTTTACTCATCGTATTCGCGCTGCACGGAGTTTGCTCCGTATTCACTCGGAGATTGTCCGGTATGCTTTCTAAACGCGCGGTTAAAGGTAGCTTTTGAATTGAATCCACAATCCAATGCAATACCCAAAAGTGTGAGATGCCGGACTTCAGGACGTTGCATGCGCATCTTGAAGTCTTCTACACGATAAGCATTGATAAAATCGTTGAAATTTTTCTCAAATGCAGTGTTGATGACCTGCGAAAGCAGCGGCGGGGCAATTTTTAGTTTACGGGCAAGGTCGGCCAGGGTAAGTTCCGGCTCCAGATAGGGTTTTTCCTGTTCCATGACCACCAGGAGTTTTTGTTTCCAGTCAGCTACATCCAGGTCCGGAATGACGCGACGGGATGGCTCAGTTGCAGCACCAGACTCATTAAACACCATTTTCATCGTCTGTTGTTGCTGGTAGCCGCTAATGGTCACATAAACAATCGCCGCTACCGTAGCCAAATTCCACCACCAGTCCTGATAAAAATCGAGCGTTAAAACAACATCTATAAAAAACCACAGCCATTTAAACAGGATGATAAAAATCATCAGGTAAAGAAAATTGCGGTACCAAATCAGACTAACTGCATCTGTATCTGAAAACTGGGTCTCTGTCCACTGCCGGTATTGTCGGTACATAGACAGCGATTTTGCAAAATAAACGGCATAAACACCCAGAATTGCCAGGGTTTCTATGACGTCTGTAACCCGGCCGGCCACGGAAGACTGCCATTCTTTTACGAAATCACTTCCTTGTAAAAAAATGGCTGAATGGAATAAAAAATATACCATCCAGGGAATCAGGTGCAGCAAATCGGCCATGCGAAAGCTAAACTGGCGGTTGATCTGGCTTTTCAAATAAAAATAGATGGTTGGTCCGAAAAGGAAACTCAGGGATCTTGGAAAGCCGTTCAGTTCTTCCCACAAAAAATTGATGCCGGAGAAACCAAAGGTATAATCCTGGATTTCAAGCACCAGCAGGAAGAGCACCCAACCGAGCATGGTGTCGGACAGGCGCTCTTCCCGATTTCCTCTCACCCAGAGCAGGATAGCAAACAAGCATCCAAAAAAATAACCGAATTGAAGTGGCGTGGTATAAAAAGACATTGTGTTTCTGGAAAAGATCCGGCGTTTTCCTGTCGTCGGCTTCGTTGATGGTAACGAGCGTTGCTGCATTATTGTTTAAAATCTGAGCGCCAACGGATGCTTTTTCTTTTCTACTGCTACCAGGCAGAGGGGCCTTCTGCAATCTTGCAAGTCCAAAACCAGAAATCTGGCTACCGGCCTTGTTTGATCCGCTGCTTTATCACTTCCAGTTCGGTGTCTTTGCCCTGCAGGATATCTTCCACGTGCGGTTTTACCAAAATATGCGGAGTAATCCCTTCATCCGGTTGATCCGTCAGGGGGAAGGTGGCAAATACCGGAATGTCCATTTCAATGCGGGAATATGGCAGATTCAGGAAAAAAATCATCCCGCCGTTGATGCCTTTTCGGTTTCCACCGGTAGGTTGTCCTACAAGCATGGCAGCATCATTTTCTTTGAGCAACTGTGCCATCAGGAAAGTCAGGGAACTGTTGCCCGAGTCTGTGATCAGATAAACCTGTCCCTGGAAGGCGTTTTTTCCGGAAGAAAGCACGGTATTTTCGGGGTCATCCGTTTTCCGCCGATAGTACCCTTGTGCTGCCGGAACAACATGATTTTCCAGATCAAAAAAAGAATCATCCCAGGTTGATAAATAGGATCGGAGGGCATCGGGAATTTTTTTGTACCGAAGCCAACGATGAGCCCCTTTTTTCACAATTTTGGCCGGGATGAAATGTTTAGCGAGGTAACCCAGCGCTTCATCTGCTCCGCCTTCGTTGCCCCGGATGTCTATGATCAGATTTTTGATTTGCTTTTGTTTCAGTTCTCTGGCCGCATTTTCAAGAAATCCCTTCCAGTCCATTGTAAAATTCCAGGTAGTGAAAGTCGTTAATTTCAGCATAGCGGTTTGTTCGTCTATTAGAAAAAACTGCCAGGGTTCAGCTGTCTTCAATTCCGGGTAGCGCCCGGTGAGCATAGCCTTGCGCGCCTGTACTGTCATGGCTGCAACCGAGGTATTGAAAATCCCTCCCGTTTTTAGATCTTTTGCCTGTACTTCCAACATTGCGTTGGGTTGGATGTCAAACAGCAGAGAAAAATAAACATCGAACCACTCATAACTCCCCAGGCCCGTGACTTGAAGGTCATACCACCGTTTGGCATCGTTTCCTCCGTCAGCTTTTACAAACAGCACCAGGCTATCGAGTATTGTTGAAACAGGAATGTCATTGATCCTCAGAATTTCTGTACCCTCCAGGCGGGGGTTTTCACTCAGGTCATGCGTTACAATCATTCGGCGTTCAAGCAGCCGAAAAGTAAACGGAACACGATTGGCTTGCTGGAACAAAGGAAATTCTACTTCATCCGGCTGATTGTAAAAATTGCAGTAGGTATGGCCACAGGCAATTTTTGCCAGAAACCTGGAATAGGCTGTATAAACCTCAGATAAGGTCCGGTCTTGTTGGAGAAACGCTTCCAGGTCCTTGAAATTTGAGGCCATTTCCGCTTCGCTATTGTAGCGATACAAACCCGGGTGTATTGCTGAATAGGCGGTTTTGATCAGGTCGAATTCTTCACGTAATTGAGCCGCTGAAAGCCGTTGGTTTTCCATAAAAGGAACATAAACATTCCACTTGCCGGCAACTACGGAAGGTGTTTCCTTTAACGCAAGCACCCGGTTTGCCAATTGTTCAAGTTCCCACACCACACTGCCGTATACAAATTTATACCGGAGCAACTGCCGGTCTTTTTTTGAATCGAAAGTTATGATTGCGGAATAAATTCCATCGCCGTCTTTATCCGTCATGGGGTATGTTTTTTCCCAGGATAACGGAGATATGTTTCCCCGGATGCCAACGGTTTCCTTCTCAACCGGATCAGCGATTCCATTCATATCCAATTCAAAAGTGACCGAAATAGCTGAAGAAGCAGTCGAATTTACAACGCTGCTGCTTTGTGCCAATAAACTGTTTGACAACAATACCGGCAAGGTTGCCAGTAAGGCAATCGGGATTTTTTTCAAATTCAGCCGCTTAACAATAAACACATCAAGCGAAAATTTTCCGCCTCCTATTACCGTAATGAGTACGAAAACCCAGAAAAACAATTGCTGATAGTACATACCGGTAATCGGTTCCGGCGCTTCATACCAAATAAAAGAAATGACAAAAAACTGAAAAGCCAGCTGAAAAGCAGCCAGTCGGGTGAATAAGCCAAGGGCAATAAGCAGCCCCCCCATGAATTCTCCCCAAACAGCAAGCCAGGCCCAAAAGAAAGGAGAAGGAAAAGTAAATCCGATGTCGCCTACCTGCTGTGTGAACCATTCTGGCATGGATAATTTAGAGTAGCCGGCACCAATGGCGATAGAAATGCCTGCGTGCAGGCGAAAAAGCAACCAGATGATCTGGAAAATAATGGGGCGATGTTCGCCGAAAAACAAGATGGATAACTGTTTCATTTTGCAGTAATTTTTGGCAAAAATGGCGCAACCCACCCCTCAAAATCGCTGCAAAAAAGAATTTAAGACGGCTCAAAAAAGATGTGAGCCATTAATTTACCCTACCTTTCAGATCTAAACCGGACTCATTTTGGAAAACCCGCACAAGACACACCGCATCCTTGGGATAGACCCTGGTACCAACATCATGGGTTATGCGGTCATTGAGGTGCAATTCAAGCCTACAAAACTGCGCCTCATTGACATAGATGTCCTGCACATGAAAAGCGAATCGGAGGCCTACCTGAAACTGAAATACATCTTCGAACATATTCAGAAAATCATCACCGAGCACAAGCCCAATTCAATGGCAATAGAAGCGCCTTTTTATGGTAAAAATGTGCAATCCATGCTCAAATTAGGAAGGGCACAGGGCGTAGCCATTGCCGCAGCCATGGTCAAGGGCCTTGAAGTGACGGAATATTCCCCGAAAAAAATCAAACAGTCGGTGACTGGCAATGGAAATGCCTCTAAAGAACAGGTAGCTGCCATGTTGAGTACCATCATGCAGGAACCCCTGATGGAACAGTATGCCGATGCAACAGACGCTTTGGCCACGGCTGTTTGCCACCACTATCAGGGAGCCTCGCTATTGGGGGGGGCATCCAAAAAATATACCAGTTGGGAGCAATTTGCCAAAGACAAAAGCGATCGGGTTAAATAGAAACAGGCGCATTATCATGCCAGCAGAAAGGTAACCAACTCCTTATTTACTTCAGAAGCCGTTCCATCTCTATCAGGATAGCCTGAGCGTTCTGGTAAGTTTCTTCCATCATGGTCGCATTATCCATACCCGCATAAAGGGCCATATCGCAGGTTTGTACAATTTTCGTGAATTGCCCGATCTGATCCGGAGGCAGAGCCGTTTCCCGCAGTTTCTGTTGCAGGTTCTCCCGGTTAAGTTCGGACAGCGGGATGTTGAACTTCCGGCAGGCATACCCCAGCAGGGCTCTGGAAATTTCTTCGTAAAAAGCACCACTTTGTGCTCCCCGTAAGTGGCCATGCGCCGTACTCAGATGGCTTTTGGCAATTTTTTCAGCCCGATCCATATGCATTTCAGCCGCTGTCCTCTGTTCTGAAAGTTTCCGGAAATATTTTCTACCCCAGATTCCTCCAACAATCAGCAAGATTACCCCCCCAA